>NZ_JAVSCF010000348.1:0-5222 GCF_031932565.1 Streptomyces sp. B1866 | reverse complement strand
GCCCCGGAACCCCCGGCCCCGCACCCGACCACGCGCCGCACGCGCACCCCGCTGCACCCGGCCCCCACCCCGCCCCCCGACCGGCCCACACCGCGTTCCACTGGTTGCCCGCGCCGCAGAGAGCGCGCGGTTGACCGTGCGCTGGGTCGGTGGCAGGTTGCGGCCGGGTGGGTGTCGGACCGGTGTGGTCACCCACGGACCGACGCCCAGGTCGACGCGGTCGGCGAGCACCGGGATGCCCTGGCGCCGAGCAAGCTCAGTCGAACGAGTCAGGCCCACCTGCGGCGTCACCTCGTCACATCCTCACAATGAGCGTTACCGGGTCAGCCTGCGGTAGAGGCCGGTCCCTCCCCCTCCCTGTCGGAGAACAGGAGGGTGGGCTCGGCGAGGATGTCCCTGCCGGTCTCGCTCTTGTAGATCTCGTCGACGCTGCCGAACCGGGCCTCGGAGTAGTCGAGCCGCAGCAGGTCGGCGGCCTGGCGGACCGATGCCTCGTCGGGGCCTTCGATCTCGACGAAGGTCGGCAGGTCCGGCCAGGTGTCGAAGTCGAAGGCGACCTCGCCCAGGCGCCACTCCTCGCGGTAGTTCTCCTGGTAGCGCACCTCGCGCATGCCGAGTCCGCGAAGGATTTCGGCCATGGCGTGCAGGTCGGTGACCTCGGTCTCGACCTCCGTGGTGCCGTCGATCGTGGTCGAGTCGGTGACCTGCTTGAGCGTCAGCGTTGATCGGGTGCCCTCGTCGCGCAGCCGGACCCAGGCGCCGCTGTCGAGCGCGTCGTTCTCGAAGATCTTCCGGGTGAGGAGGGTCCGGGGGAACGCCTGGACGGCGCCCAGAGCGGTCAGCTTCGCCTGAAGGCCGGCGACGTCGGCGGACAGGAACTTGGCCTCGTACTCGTGCTTCATGTTTCCCTTCTTCACAAAAGCGGGTTCGGGCTATCGGGGGGTCCGGGCCGCGAGCAGCAGGCCCATGCGGTGCGTGTGGTCGTGGAGCTGGCCGACGTGGGCTCGCTCGGCGAACTCGCCCGTGCGCAGCGTCAGCAGAACGTCCCAGACACCGGTGAAGCAGGAGCTGAGCTTCTCGGGGGACGTGTAGTGCTCGATCAGGTGGTGGCCTTGCTCGACGGGCATCATGAATTCGGCACCGAAGAGGCCGTCCGTACGCACCATGAGCTGCATGCGGGCGACGAAGTCGGCGAGCGGGCGGTGGTGGTTGGCACTGTAGTGCCACGAGCAGCTCGTCCAGACCGCGTCGCAGAGCGTGTCGAGCGGCGCGGCGTCCAGGAAGTCCCGTTCGACGACCTGCACCCGGTCATCCAGCCCTTCGAGCTTGAGCCGGTCGGTCAGCCCGAGGGCGTGGGAGATGGCGCCGCCGGGCAGGCGGACCTCGCCGCCGTGCAGCGCGATCGGGTCGCGTTCGACGGCGATGACCCGGTAGCCGGCGGCGGCGAGCGGGAGGACGAACTTGCCGTCGCTCGCGCCGATGACCGCGACGGTGGCGTCAGGGCAGGGCCGGGCTTGCAGGGCGGCGAGGAACTGGGGGAAGAAGGTGAGGGTGTGCTCCCATAGGCTCTTGGTCCGCACGGCGGTGGGCTCCTTGCATGTCGGTGGCGAGGATGGCCTGAAGGACCTGGTCCGGTGTGAGGCCGGTGGTGTCCAGGCGGTGCATCGGGTACGGGGCGTAGGCGTCGGCGATGCGGTCGACCACGGTTTCGGTGAGGGCGTCCCAGCGGGAGGTCGGCTTGTCCCGCCGGGCCAGGCGGCGCTGGCGTTCGTGTTCCGCGCAGACCAGGTGGTAGGTGACGGGCTGCGGCAGGTCGGGCGGCAGGGTGACGCCGAGCCGGGTGCCGAGGGCGCGGTGGGTGGCCAGGCAGCGGGGGAAGTAGCTCTCGACGACGACGGGGATGCCGGCGGCGAGGTAGTGCCGGATCTGGCCTGCGGCGGTCAGCAGCGCGGAGAGGTAGAAGCACATCCGGGCCTCGACGTTCTCCCGCGCGTCGATCTCCCGGCGCAGCGGCTGGTAGAAGTCCGGCACGGTGGGCACCAGCACGGCATCGCGGGCTTCGGCGAGCATCGGCGCGATGGTCGACTTCCCGGTGCCACTCAGCCCTTCCAGGCTCTCGAACAGCGGACGGTCAGACACGGGCGTACACCACGTCGGGCACGGCGAGGGTCAGCTCGTCGGTGGCGGCCGGCCGGTGGACGATGCGGTTGGCGAGCTTGTCGTACCAGAAGGCGTGCGCGTCCTTGCCGACGGCCTTGCAGGACATGGTGAGCGCGCCGCGCGGGTCGGCCTCGATCCGCTCGATCTCCCGAGGGCCGTCCGCCGGGGTGCACGTCTCCGGGGCTCCGGCGGCGGACAGGTCCTCGTCGGCGACCACCTCGATGACCAGGCGGGCCGATGCGAGCTGCTGCCGCAGTCGGGCGTAGGCCGAGGGGTCGCGGACGAGGAGCCCGGGGTGGTCGGCGGCGTTGCCGACCGGCCGGAGGCAGTGCAGCTTCAGTTGCCGGACGCCGACCTCCTGAAGCGTGCGGGCCAGCGGAAGCACCTCGCCGATGTTGAGCGAGGTGACCGTCATGGTCGCCCCGGTGCTCACCCCCAGTTCCCGCGCGAGGCCGAGCCCGCTCAGCGCCTCCTGGTAGCTGCCGGACTTGCGGATGTGGTCGTTGGTCGCGCCGATGCCCTCCAGTGAGACCCGCAGGAAGTCCAGGTCCGGGGCGATCTCGGCGAGTCGGCGCTCGATGCGGTAGCCGTTGGTGCAGATCTCGACCCGCAGCCCCAGCTCCTGCTTCGCGTACTGCACGACCCGCGTGAGGTCCTTGTAGACGAACGGCTCGCCGCCGAGCAGCGTGACAGCTTCCGTGCCGTACTGGTCGCGCATGAGCCTGAGCAGGTTGGCCGCCTCCTGCGTGGAGAAGGCGTCGGGGTGCGCCAGCCGCTCGCCGTGGAAGCAGTGCAGGCACGCGAAGTTGCAGCGGTAGAGCAGTTGCAGGTACAGCATCCGGATCCTGTGGATCCCGGTGACGTCCCGGATCAACGTGGGCCTCCCTCGGCCAGTCGCCTGGTTGGAGAACCGAGCGTGTCGGAGGGAGCCGGGACCGCGTCACCGCGTACGCGGACGCTTGCGGGACGTCCTGGACGTTTTCAGCCGGACGCGAGGTCCCCGGCAGTTTCACAGGACCGGTGGTATCCGACAGACCGAGCAGTACTGGGGGCGTCGGCGACCTAAAACGAGATCCGTTGCGCAGTCCACACCCGCCGACTTATCGGAGGGGTCAGGACGTCCTTGCACACCCATGCCCGTCTCGGCTTTCATAGTTGCTGTGAACGAGCGACTTCGCTCCGTGCTCGCGCAGCGCGGCGTCAAGCCCGAGTCGCTCGCCGAAGCCTGTGAGGTGGACCCCAAGACCGTCGGCCGCTGGCTCGGCGGGCGCGTGCCTCACCCGCGGCATCGATTCCGGGCCGCCCAGTACCTGCGTGTGGAAGAAGGCTTCCTCTGGCCCGCCACGCAGGTCCACGCCGGACGATCCGGCAGCGGGTTAGGTAGCGAACTCGTCGGGACCTACCAGAACCGGGCCAGCGTGCCCCGCGAGGCCTGGCTGACGCTCCTGCAAGAAGCCCAGGAACAGATCGACGTGCTCTTCTTCTCTGGCACCTTCTTCGCCCAGTCCAACCCGCACGTCGCCAAAATGCTCGCGGAACGCGCGGCCGGTGGCGTCCGCGTACGCCTCTGCTTCGGCGACCCGAGCGGCCAGGCGGTCGCCAACCGGGGCCGTGAGGAAGGCATCGGCGACACCCTCGCCGCCAAGGTCCGCGCCTCTCTGACGTACTACCGACTCCTTCTGTCAGAGCCGGGGTGCGAGGTACGGCTGCACGACACCACGCTGTACAGCTCCCTGTTCCGCTACGACGACAACCTGCTGGTCAACCCTCACGTCTTCGGCCAGCCGGCCAGTGCTAACCCGCTGCTTCACCTCAAGCGAACAGGTCCCAACGGCTGGTTCGACCACTACGCTCACAGCTTCGAAGCCGTCTGGGGCGGCGCACGGCCCTGGACACCCGACCGGGAGGGGACCACCGCGCATGGGCAGGACTGAGTACTACAACGACCCGAACGCCCCCAAGGCCAACACCCTCATCCCCGCCAGCAACCTGCTCGTCGTCGACGAGACCGGAGCCATCCTGCTCCAACGCCGCCGCGACACCGGCCAGTGGGCCCTGCCCGGCGGTGCCCAGGACATCGGCGAGACCGCCGCCCAGTGCGCGGTACGCGAATGCCTGGAGGAGACGGGGATCGTCGCGGAGATCACCGGCTTCCTCGGTGTCTACACCAACCCGAGGCACATCGTCGCCTACACCGACGGCGAGATCCGCCAGCAGTACGAGAACACCTACATCGGCCGCCCGGTCGGCGGCGAACCCACCATCAACGACGAGGCCGACGGCGTCCGCTTCGTCCAGCCCGCCGACCTCGACCAGTACGACATCCACCCCAGCATGCGCCAGCAGATCGGCGACTACCTCTCCGGCACCTACCCCCACCTCGGCTGACCCGCCAGCGCCGCCTCCACCCGCTCCACCGCCGCGAAGATCTCCGGCGAAGCGCGGCGGATGAACCGCCCCACCACACTGTCCGCCCCATACCGGCCGACGATCTCCGCCACCCGCGCCTCGGCCGTCGTCGCCTCGCCGTCGGGCGTCGTCGTCATGTCGCACCACACCAGCGCGTCAACCAGACGCTGATCCTCCAGCAGCGGAAACTCCGCCTCCAGCACCTCCCGCAGCCCACGCTCCTCGGCCTCCAGCAGCGCGAACGAGTGGTTCGCCACCAGGCGCACCAGCCGGTCGTCTGCGCCATGGACATCCCGGAGGAACCGGGCCCCGTCGAGCGGGTGGAAGCCGGTGGCCGCCAGCCTCGGCGCGTACCCGACGTCGTGCAGTACGGCGGCTGCAACCAGAAGGTCAGCCCGATCACCGAAGATCCCCGCCGCCTCGACCGCACGTCGCGCGACACCCTGGGAATGCGCCCAACGCCGGGGCAGGGGAGCGCTCAACTCCGACTCGGCCACCAGGCGAGCCCAGTCCGCGGACAGTCCGCTCATGGGCCAGTTCATGCCCACAGCATGGACCCTACAGTCACCCCCGCACCCGAGGCTGGGGCCGCACGGGTGCCGAGATACACGAGCCCGAGCAGGCCGCCGGGCCGCAGGTGGCGACGAGACGGG
>NZ_JAVSCF010000347.1:0-5266 GCF_031932565.1 Streptomyces sp. B1866 | reverse complement strand
GGACCCCTTGGAATTGATCATCTAGGGGTTCGGGGCGCGGAAGCGGGGCCGGACGGTCCCCCGCCGTCCGGCCCCGCTCCGTCCCCCGTTCCCCCCCATCGCCGGGAATCCCCCGTGAACCCCCGTCTCCCGGTTTCCCGTTCCCCCGTTCCCCGTTCCCCCCGTCTGCCCGGAGCGCGGCCGGTCCCCCCGGCCGCCGCGCCCCGGGCCTCCCCCGTGGGAGCCGGACGCCCGTTTCAGGCGACCAGTTCCACGAAGGACTCCTCCTCGTCCCGGCCGAAGCTGAGGACGTCGTCCTCGCGCAGCCGGCGCAGCGAGCGCCAGATGCCGCTTTTCACCGTTCCGACGCTGATGTTGAGAATGTCGGCTATCTCCGGGTCTGTCCGGCCCTCGTAGTAGCGCAGCACGAGCATCGTGCGCTGGAGTTCGGGCAGCCGGGCCAGCGCCTGCCACAGGACGGCGCGGAGTTCGGTGCCGCGCATGGCGTCCGTCTCGCCCGCCGTCTCCGGCAGTTCCTCGGTCGGGTACTCGTTGAGCTTGCGCCGCCGCCACGCGCTGATGTGCAGGTTGGTCATGGTGCGCCGCAGGTAGCCGCCGACGGCCGCCTTGTCGCTGATCCGGTCCCAGGCCCGGTACGTCGACAGCAGCGCGCTCTGCAGCAGGTCCTCGGCCTCGAACCGGTCGCCGGTCAGGTGGTAGGCGGTGGCGTACAGGGAGGCGCGGCGCTCGCGGACGTAGGCGGTGAACTCCGCCTCCGATGCCGCCCGCCGCTCCCCCGGTGCCTCCCCGTACGCTCCTCCCCCGATTCCCCCGTCGGGCCTCTTCGCGTCGACGGCCACCATGTAGGCGTGCCGTCCACGCCCGGTGCCGCGAGCGCACCCCCGCCCGCTCACGGCACCGGACATCTCGTGCAGGCGGGTGCGAACGGCCGCGCTGGTCCCGCTGGTGTGGTGCAGTGTGCTCATCTCGCGCCCCCGTCGGTGGAGCCTGCTCGTCCGCTGCTGCCGGGCCCCGTCCTCCCGGTGCAGGGAAAAGCCTGCCGAGCCAGTTTCATCGCGGTGTCCGTCGACTGTCACAGGCTCGTCACAGCGGACCGCGGCACCGAACCGTTCCCGCCGGTCGAACTCCAGGCCCCTTGTAGGCCAGAATGACCGTCGTGCCTTTCCTGTTGCTGATCGAGGACGATGACGCCATTCGCACGGCCCTGGAGCTCTCCCTGACGCGCCAGGGTCACCGTGTGGCGACGGCGGCGACGGGCGAGGACGGCCTGAAACTGCTGCGTGAGCAGCGGCCCGACCTGATCGTGCTCGACGTGATGCTGCCCGGCATCGACGGGTTCGAGGTCTGCCGCCGTATCAGACGCACCGACCAGCTGCCGATCATCCTGCTGACCGCGCGCAGCGACGACATCGACGTCGTGGTGGGACTGGAGTCCGGCGCGGACGACTACGTGGTCAAGCCCGTACAGGGCCGGGTGCTGGACGCGCGCATCCGCGCGGTGCTGCGCCGCGGGGAGCGGGAGTCCAACGACTCGGCGGCCTTCGGCAACCTGGTCATCGACCGCTCCGCGATGATCGTGACGAAGAACGGCCAGGAACTCCAGCTCACCCCGACCGAGCTGCGGCTGCTGCTGGAGCTGAGCCGCCGGCCGGGGCAGGCGCTGTCCCGGCAGCAGCTGCTGCGCCTGGTGTGGGAGCACGACTACCTCGGCGACTCGCGCCTGGTGGACGCCTGCGTGCAGCGGCTGCGCGCCAAGGTGGAGGACGTGCCGTCGTCGCCCACGCTGATCCGTACGGTCCGCGGCGTGGGGTACCGGCTGGATTCGCCGCAGTGAGCCCGGAGCACGACCGGGCGGGCGGGGAGGAGGCCGGCCGGCCGCGCGGCGGGCCCGCGGGGCTGTTGCAGCGGCTCAGCCTGCGGCTGCGGCTCGTGCTCGTCTTCGCCCTGGTCGCCCTGGCCGCCGCCGTGTCCGCGTCGGCCATCGCGTACTGGCTCAACCGCGACGCCGTGCTGACCCGTACGCAGAACGCGGCGCTGGACGAGTTCCGCGACTCGCTGAAGGAGGACACCGACGCCCTGCCCGCCGCGCCCAGCTGCCCCGCGCTCCAGGACGCGGCGGACCGGATGGCGCGCACCACGCAGAAGTTCCAGGTGGTGCTGACGGCCAGGGACGCGGACGGCCGGCCCTGCATGGTGTCCTCGGACGCGGAGGAGTTCCCGTTCGACGCCGTGCCGAAGGCGCTGCGGCGGGCGGTGGACGAGCGGCGCGACACCGGCGGCCGGGGCGGCGCCCCGTACCACGTGTACTGGCAGCGCGTCACCCGGGACGGCACCCCGTACCTGGTCGGCGGCGCGCGGATGGTCGGCGGCGGGCCCACCGGCTACCTGCTGAAGTCCCTGGAGAACGAGCGGCAGGACCTGGAGTCGCTGGCCTGGTCGCTGGGCATCGCCACCGCGCTCGCGCTCGTCGGCTCCGCGCTGCTCGCGCAGGCCGCCGCGTCCACGGTGCTGCGGCCCGTGCAGCGGCTCGGCGAGGCGGCCAAGCGGCTCGGCGAGGGGCAGCTGGACACCCGGCTGCACGTGTCCGGATCCGACGAGCTGGCCAACCTGTCGCAGACCTTCAACCAGACCGCCGAGCGCCTGGAGCGGCGGGTGGCGGAGCTGAGCGCGCGCGAGTCCGCGAGCCGCCGGTTCGTCGCCGACATGTCGCACGAGCTGCGCACGCCGCTCACCGCGATCACGGCGGTCACCGAGGTGCTGGAGGAGGAGGTCGGCTCCCTCGACCCGATGATCGCGCCCGCCGTGCAGCTCGTGGTCAGCGAGACCCGGCGGCTGAACGACCTGGTGGAGAACCTGATGGAGGTGACCCGCTTCGACGCGGGCACCGCCCGCCTGGTGCTGGACGACGTGGACGTGGCCGACCAGGTCACCGCCTGCCTGGACGTACGGGCCTGGATGGACGCCGTGGAACTCGACGCCCCGCGCGGGATCGTCGCCCGGCTCGACCCCCGGCGGCTGGACGTCATCCTGGCCAACCTCATCGGCAACGCGATCAAGCACGGCGGGTCGCCGGTACGGGTGTCGGTGCGCATCGACGTCCACACCGACGAGCTGGTGGTCCGGGTGCGCGACCACGGGCCGGGCATCCCGCAGGACGTGCTCCCGCACGTCTTCGACCGCTTCTACAAGGCGAGCGCGTCCCGGCCCCGGTCGGAGGGCAGCGGGCTCGGCCTGTCGATCGCGCGCGAGAACGCGCACATCCACGGCGGCGACATCACCGCGTCGAACGACCCGGAGGGCGGGGCCGTGTTCACCCTGCGGCTGCCGATGGACGCCTCGCCGCTGGCCGCGGGCGAGGACGGCGCGGGGCGGGACAGGACGGGCGACGGGGCGCGGCAGACGGGGTCCGGGGGCGCTGGGGGCTCCCTGGCTTCCGGGGGCTCCGGGGCGGGCTCCGGGGGTTCTGGTGGCGCTGGGGGCTCCGGGGCTGCCGGGGCGCCCTCCGGGGACGCTGGTGGCGCTGGGGGCTCCGGGACGGGGGCCGGCGGCGGGGACGGGGCCGCGGACGGGAACCACGGCGAGAGGGAGGCGAGCGCGCGATGAGGCGCCGTCCGGCACGCCCGGCGGGGGCGCCGCCCGCCACGCGGACGAGCCGGCAGCGGCCGCGCCCGGAACGGACGAGCCGGGAGAGGACGAGCCGGGAGAGGACGGGCGGGGCGGGTGCCCGGCGCCGGGCGGGGCTCGCGGCGGTCGCCGCGCTGCTCGCCCTCGGCTCAGCCGCCTGCGGCATCCGCGCCACGTCCGTACCCGTGGACGCCGGGGCCGCGCCCACCCGCGCCTCGTGCGCGGCGCCCGGCGGCGGGCGGACCACGCAGGGCCCGGGCCGCGTCTCGGTACGGATCTACCTGCTGTGCACCTCGCGGCTGCGGGCGGTGACCCGGGCCGTGCGGCTGGCGGACAACCTGCGGCCCTCGATGAAACCGACCCCGGACCAGGTGGCCGCCGCGCTGCTGGAGCAGCTTCAGCAGACGTCGCGGGAGGAGGCCGACGCCGGGTTCACCTCCGCGGTCAGCGACACGCTGACGGTGTCCCGGCCCGCCCAGGGCGACCCGGACGGCACGCTGCGGCTGAGCGTCGCGCCCGCGGAGCTGCTGCCCGGCGCGCTGGCGCAGATCATCTGCACGTACGCCGACACCCGGGCGACCAGGGGACGGGCGAAGGTGATGCTGGCCGGTCCGGATCCGGACGCCGACCCGGTCAGGTCGTACGCGTGCACCGACGAGTTGCGCGACCGGCCCGGCAGCGCGGTGGGGTCCGGCGTCGAGGCGCACTGACCGGGCGGCGGCTCCCCGGGGATGCGGGCCGTGCACCTTGGGCCGCCCCGCCCCGCCCCGCCCCGCCCCGCCCCGCCCCGCCCCGCCCCGCCCCGCCGTGCCGCGCCGCGCCGGGACGGTGCTTCGGGGTCTGACGGGTCTGTGGGGGCTGAGGGGTCTATGGGGTTGCGGGGGCTGCCGGGGTTTCGGTGGGCTTGCGTGAGCGGGCCGCGGCCGCCCGGAGGTGAGGGGGTGGCCGCGCGGGCTCGCGGGACGCGTGGGCGCGTGCGTGAGGAACCGACCGCCCCGCGCGTGGCGTCTCGACAGGCGTGCAAGGTCATGGTTCCGGCCGCAGGGCGGCCCTCGGCTTCCGCGCCGCGGGTGTCGTCCTCCTTGTCGCCCACCTGACGTTCGTGCTGTGGCTGACCTTGCGCCCGCTGACCGCCCTGTGGGTGACCGCGACGCCGCCGGAGCCGCTGGGGACCATCCGCGCCGACCTGGCCCTGGGCCCGTGGGCGGCCGTCCGGCACCTCGGGCGCGGGCTGCTGCTGCTCGCGCCCCTGGGGGTGCTGCTGCCGCTGGCGGCGGGGCGGATCGAGGTGTCGGAGCTGATGTCGCTGGCCCGTACGACGTCCGCCGGCGCGATGGTCTCGCTCGTGGTGGAGCTGGCGCGCGGCGGGCGGACCGGCCAGGCCATCAGCCTGGACGCGGTGCTGCTGAACACGGCGGGCGTGGCGCTCGCCTACCTGGCGGTGGTCCCGGCCGCGCGGGCCGTGCTGCGCCGCCGGGACGACCGGGAGCGCACCGCCGGGGCCGCGCGCGGCGCGGGGGCCGGAGCGCGGGGGGAGGGCGAGCGGCCGGTGGCCGCGCCGATCCGCCGGGTGGGGACGGCTCCGTAGGCCGCGCGGGCCGTGGCTTCGCTGCCGCTCGCTTCGCCCGCGGCAGGCCCGGGG
>NZ_JAVSCF010000346.1:0-5325 GCF_031932565.1 Streptomyces sp. B1866 | reverse complement strand
GCACGGCGCCGGACCCCCGGCTGCCCGGACCCGCCCGCCACCGCCTGCGGCTGTCGGCCGGGCCGCCGTACGCGCCCGCGCCCCTGCGGGTGGACGTGCTGCCCGCCGGGGTCGGCCCGGCCGCCGCGGCGGCGGCGACCGCCTCGGCCCTGACCGCGGCGGCGCTGGCGGGCACCCCGTACGACCTGGCCGTGTCGGCGGGGATCGGCGGCGGGTTCGCGCGGGCCGCCCTCGGGTCGGTGGTCGTGGCCGACGCGATCGTGGCCGCCGACCTCGGCGCGCAGACCCCGGACGGCTTCGCGGCCGTCACCGACCTCGGCTTCGGAACCGTGGAGCACCGCCCGCCCGCCGGGCTGGCCCGGGCGGCCGCGCGGGCGGCGGGGGCGGTGCGCGGCACGGTGCTGACCGTGTCCACGGTCACCGGCAGCGCGGCGCGGACGGCCGAGTTGCTGGACCGTCACCCGGACGCCGTCGCCGAGGCGATGGAGGGCTTCGGGGTGGCGGAGGCGGCGGCGGCGCACGGCGTGCCCGTCCTGGAGGTACGGGCCGTCTCGAACGCGGTCGGCCCGCGCGACCGGGCGGCCTGGCGGATCCGCGACGCCCTCGACGCCCTGGCGGCGGCCTTCGGCGCGCTCGTACCCGTACTCGCGACCTGGGAGGAAGATCCCGGATGACCCGAACGAGCCGAACGAGCCGGACGGCCCGGACGACCGCGGGGACGGCCCCGCGACCGGCCCCCACGGCAGAGGGAGAGGCGCAGGCGCAGGCCGAGGCAGAGGCGGCCGAGGCGCAGACCGCCGGAGCCCCCCTGCGCATCGCCTACTCGCCCTGCCCGAACGACACCTTCGTCTTCCACGCCTGGGCCCACGGCCTGGTCCCCGGCGCGCCCGCCATCGACGTCACCTTCGCGGACATCGACGTCACCAACGGCATGGCCGAGCGCGGCGAGCTGGACGTGCTGAAGGTCTCGTACGCCGTCCTGCCGTGGGTGCTGCGCGACTACGCGCTGCTGCCGTGCGGCGGCGCGCTCGGACGCGGCTGCGGCCCGCTGGTGCTGACCCGGCAGCCGGTCGCGCCGGACGCCCTGACCGGCGCGACGGTCGCGGTGCCGAGCGAGCGGTCGACCGCGTACCTGCTGTTCCGGCTGTGGGCGACGGCGCGGGTGCCGGGCGGGGTGGGCCGGGTGGTGGTGATGCCGTTCCACCAGATCATGCCCGCCGTACGGGACGGACGCGTGGACGCCGGGCTCGTCATCCACGAGGCGAGGTTCACCTATCAGGGTTACGGGCTGCACTGCGTGGCCGACATGGGCGAGCACTGGGAGGACACCACCGGCCTGCCCATCCCGCTCGGCGCGATCATCGCGCGGCGCACGCTGGGCGCCGAGCGGCTGCGGGCGGTCGCGGAGGCGATCCGGACGTCGGTGCGCGGGGCGTGGGACGACCCGGTCGCCTCGCGCGCGTACGTGCTCCAGCACGCGCAGGAGATGGACCCGGCCGTCGCCGACCAGCACATCGGGCTGTACGTGAACGAGTTCACCGCCGACCTGGGCGAGAGCGGGTTCGCCGCCGTGCGCGGGCTGCTGACCCGGGCGGCCGCGGAGGAGCTGGTGCCGCCCGTCGCGCCCGACGCGCTGCGGCCGGTGGAGGCGTAGGACGGCCGCGGGGGGAGGCGCAGGACAGGACCGGCCGGGCGCCCCCGCCCGACCCCGCCGGCCCCGTCGGCAACCCGTCCGCTCAGACGTCCAGCTGGTCGGCCACCGCCCGCAGCATGCCCGCGATCTTGCGCCCCTGCGTCTTGTCCGGATACCGGCCGCGCTCCAGCTGCTGCGTCACGTTCTCCAGCAGGGTGGTGAGGTCCTGGACGATGGACGCCAGCTCGTCCGGCTTGCGGCGCTGCGCCGCCGCGACCGAGGGAGTGGGGTCGATGACGATCACCGACAGCGCCTGGTCACCGCGATTCCCCGCCACCACGCCGAACTCGACGCGCTGGCCCGGCTTCAGCGAGTCCACGCCATCCGGGAGCACCGACGAGTGGACGAAGACGTCACCACCGTCGTCGCGGGAGAGAAAGCCGAAGCCCTTCTCGCTGTTGAACCACTTGACCTTGCCGGTAGGCACGTCTGTCCTCGTCCTCGTCGCTCGTCGGAACACATCGGGAAACGCGGGGTGTATCGCCTTGCATGGGACTACATCGGATCACATCAGGTACGCCGGACACCACGGAAAAACAGCTCCGGAGAGCACGACAGCGGGCCAGAGGACCCGCCGCCACCAGGCTAGTGGCCGGGGGCCCGGTGACAAGACGTACCCGATCGGTTCCTGCGCGCTCCTGGCTCGGGACCTACCCGGGAGCGGTAAGCCACGAAACCCCGCAGACCGGAACCGCGGCTCCGGCCGGTGACACGGCCCGGACGTGCCCCTCGCGCGCGCCCGCCGCGACGCGCGCACGCGCCCGGCACACCCCGGGCCCCGGGCCCGCCGCGCCACGGATCCTGCCCCCGGCGCGCCCCCGGCACGTCCGGAAGGACGCCCGGAATCCGCCCGTACGACCCGTCAGACGACCCCGGTGGCAACGTAATGATCCAGCCACGCCGGAAAGGCCGTCAGGTCGTCCAGCACGACGCCCGCCCCGGCCGTGCGCAGCTCCGCGGCGCCGCACGGCCCGGTGGCCACCGCCACGGACAGCGCGCCCGCCATACGGGCCCCGATCACGTCGCCCGTGTGGTCGCCGACGTAGACCGAGGCGCCGTGCGCCCGCAGCGCGGTCGCCTTGGCCTCGGCCCACAGCCAGCCGATCACGGCGTCGGCCTCGATCTCCAGGTGGTCGAGGTGGAGCAGGGCGTTCGGCTCGTGCTTGGCCGTGACCACGATGGCCCGTCCGCCCGCCCGGCGCACCGCGGCCACGGCCTCCCGGGCCCCGGGCAGGGCCACGGTCGGCGTGATGGCGTGGTCCGGGTACAGCTCGCGGTAGACGACCTGCATCTCGGCGACCCGCTCGGCCGGGAACCAGTGCGCCAGCTCGTGCTCCAGCGGCGGGCCGAGGCGGCTGGTAGCGAGCACGGCGTCGATGAAGACGCCGGTACGGGCGGACAGGGCCTCGTACGCGGCCCGGATGCCGGGGCGGGAGTCGATCAGCGTCATGTCGAGGTCGAAGCCGACGGTCAGCGGCGCGCGGCCCGGACCGCCACCGCCCGGCCGTACGTCCACTCCCGGCACGGGGCGCGACCCCGGCCCGCCGTCCACCCGCGGTGAGCCGTCCGCCCCCGGAGCGCCGCCGACCCGCGGCGCACCGTCCACCCGCGCGGGCCCGGCGTCCACCCGGGCCGCGTCAGCCGCTGCCCGGGACACACCCTCCGCCCGCCCAGAACGGCCGAAATCATGCGAACCGCTGTACGAACCCATGAGCCGCATTGTGCCGCGCCCGCCCACGGACCGCCCAAGCGGGAACCCACGGCCGACCAAGCGGCACCCCGGGGCCACCCGAGCGAGACCCCGGCGGTCCTCTAGCGCTGTGACCGGGAAGGTTTGCCGGTGACTCGCGGCGTGGCGGTGCGGTGCGGTACGTCGCAGGGCGCCGGACGGCCTCGTAGCGGACCTGCTCGACCGGTCCGGCAGCGCCGCGCGGAAGTAGCTCCCAGCGGTAGCTGGGGAGTGCCGTGCCGGACGCCGTGAGCCGGTGGACCCTCCCGGTCACAGCACTAGCGGCCCGGCGGATCCCGGTCGTGGCGCCCCCGGGCGCCGCCGGACGGCCGGAGGACCGCCGAGGCCCCTTTCGGCCGCTGTCTCAGGCCCGGCGCCTGCCCCGCCACAGCAGATAGACGGCCGTCGCCACCGCGGCGGCGCGCACGACGACCGGCCAGGTGTCGGCCACCGCGTCGTTCATCCCGCCGTCCGCGATCCGCGCACCCCAGCGCCCCTCGGACCGGCCCCACAGCCAGACCACGCCCCCGGCGAGCACCAGACCGGGCAGGCCCAGCACGGCCCACTTGGCCTGGGCGCGGGAGAGCGTGCGGTTGTAGAAGGCGATCACCCAGCCGACGCCGAGCACGATGACGTTGCCCAGGGCGGCCCCGGCGACGAGCACACCGGCGGCGATCAGCAGGAGCGGGCTGACGGAGACGCGCGCCCGGCCACCGCCCTCGCCCCCGCCGTCCCCGCCGCGCTTCCGGCCGACGCGGCGCAGCCCGCGCCGCGCGCCCCGCCCCTGCTCCGACTCGCCCGCGCCGCCCTTGGCGTCCTCGACCGCGCTCCCCGCGCCGCCCGCCCCGGCGGGACGCCCCGCGCCGGGCCCACCGGCCGCCTCGGCGTCCGGGTCGTCGGTGGACGGCGGCCGCAGCAGCTCGGGCACCTCGATACCGCCGGTGAACCCGGCAACGGAGCCGACCTCCGCCGAACTCTGGTAGCCGAACGGACCGGGTTCGACGCGCCACCAGTCGGGATTGGACTCGCGGGGGCTCAGCTCGTCCTCGCCCGCGAGGTGCGGCGGCGAGGCGGGGGGCGGCCCGGCGGGCGGCGGTTCCGTACGGGGTCGGCGCGGCGCGCCCGGACCCGTACGGCGGGACCCGCCCGACCCCAGCAGCCCGCCGGAACCCAGCAGCCCGCCCGGACCGCGCGGCGTGTCCGGGCCGGGCTCGCTCCGAGGGGACGGCAACCGTCCGAGCAGGCCGCCGAGCAGCCCGGACCCGCGCTCGCCGCCCGCACCACCGCCGGAGCCACCGGACCCACCAGCCCCGCCGGAACCGCCGGAGCCACCGGAACCGGACCCGCCACCCCCGCCGGAACCACCGAAGCCGCCAGACCCGCCAGCCCCGCCGGAGCCGCCACGCCCCGGCCCCGGGACCGGCTCCGCCCCACGCGGCCCGACGCCCTGCCGTCCGCCCGCCGCCGCGACCACCTCCGACGGCGTGCCGATTCTGGCCAGAATCCGTTTCACCCCGGCGGGGCTGTCCGTACCGGTCGCCGCCCGCCGCTCGTCGATGTCCGCGCGCAGCTCGGCGACCAGCCGCATCCGGGCGGCGGACGGCAGCCCGGTCTGCTGCGCCAGGTCGCCGACGCGGCTCAGATAGTCGTAGACGAGCTGCTCGCTCTCGATCCCCACCAGAAAACCCCTGCCCGTCCGCACCCTTGGCGTACCAGACCGCTTCGACGGTACCGCGCCCGTTAGTGTGGATCGAATGACCAACTCGGGACCAGCACGGGATCGGGAGGTACGCGTGCCCGCAGAGACCGGCCACGACGGCGGCGGCCGCCACGAGGCGCCGCGCGTGCGCGCCGAGGCGCCGCCCCGGTCCCCCGCCGCCCGGGGCGGTCCCGGCCGGCCGCG
>NZ_JAVSCF010000345.1:0-5341 GCF_031932565.1 Streptomyces sp. B1866 | reverse complement strand
CCCCCCGAAGAGGACATCCGCGCAGTAGTGGAGTGCCGCCGACGCGGCTCGATCGGCCGCTCGTCGCCCTTGCCGGGCTCCGTGACAACCCGGAAAACAGTACACGACGCCCAGGCGGCCATCAAATCGCCGCCCCGCGACCGGTCGCCGGCCGTCAGCTGTTGCCCGAGGCCAGTTCGCGGCTGCGGTCGCGGGCGGCTTCGAGGGCGGCGGTCAGGGCGGCCCGTACGCCGTGGCGCTCCAGTTCGCGCAGGGCGCTGATCGTGGTGCCGGCCGGAGAGGTGACCGCCTCGCGCAGCCGGACCGGGTGCTCGCCGCTGTCGCGGAGCATCACGGCCGCGCCGATCGCCGCCTGCACGATCAGGTCGTGCGCCTTGTCGCGGGGCAGGCCCAGGAGGATGCCCGCGTCGGTCATCGCCTCGACCAGGAAGTAGAAGTACGCCGGGCCGGAGCCGGAGAGGGCGGTGGCGGCGTCCTGCTGGGTCTCGGGGACGCGCAGCGTCTTGCCCACGCTCCGGAAGATCACCTCGGTGTGCGCCAGGTGGGCCTCCGTGGCGTGGCTGCCCGCCGAGATGACGGACATCGCCTCGTCGACGAGCGCCGGGGTGTTCGTCATGACGCGCACGACCGGGGTGCCGGCCGCCAGGCGGGCCTCGAAGAAGGAGGTCGGGATGCCCGCGGCGCCGGAGATCACCAGGCGGTCGGCGGGGACGTGCGGGGCCAGTTCGTCCAGGAGCGTGCCCATGTCCTGCGGCTTGACGGTGAGGATGAGGGTGCCGGCGGACTTGGCGGCCTCCTGGTTGGAGACGGCCTCGACGCCGTGGCGCGCGCGCAGGTCGGCGGCGCGTTCCGGGCGGCGGGCGGTGACCAGCAGGTCGGCCGGGGACCAGCCGCCGCGGATCATGCCGCTGAGAAGGGCCTCGCCGATCTTTCCCGTGCCGAGCACGGCGACCTTCCCGGTCGTCTCCGGGGCCTGCGTCATGTGCGCCTCACCTCGTGTGTGGTTCGCGTGTGGGGTGGACGAGGGGCCATCCTCGCACCGGGGGCGGGCGGGCGCGGGTGCGTCCACGGACCGGACCGGGTGGGAGCCGGGCGGGCCGGTACGGGCGGGCGGGGCGGATCGGCCCGGTGCCCGGACTCCGCCGGGTCGGTCCGTACCGAGCCGTACGGCCTCCGGGCCGGCGTGCACCATCGGCGACTATTCAACGATTGAAGAGTTAATTACCATCGGTAAGGGCGTCCCGAATGGGGTGGTTCGCGCGTGGATTCTCCGGGACAAGCGGAACCAAACACTCACTATAAGTGACCCATCGTTCACTCTTTCGTTACAAAACGACTTGCGTGTCATCACCTTGGTCTGGTCAGAATGGAAATGGATTCCGATGTCCTTACGGGCGGGCCGTCCTGACAGACCAACCAAGGCGGCCCACGACGGATCGAAGGGGGGAGCTGATGATCGCTGCCAGGCGGGCCTGTCACAGGCTGCTTGCCGCGGTCGCCGTGCTCCTCGCCGTCCTCATCGCCCTGGAGTGCACATCCGCACAGGTCACCGGGACCGAGGCGTCCGACCTGGTCGTCAAGACCGCCCTCGCCGAGAAGTCCGAGAAGTCCGTCTCGGGCGTGCCCGACGAGACCGACGCGGAGCAGGACGACTGCCGGCAGCTGCACCCCAGGCGGGCACCGCACGCCATGCCGGTGCCGCACGGCAGGCCCGGAAGCGCGCTCATCCATGACACCGGCACGGCGAAGCCCGGCCTCGCGGTCGGCGCGCCCCTGACAGGGCGGCGTGCCGTGCCCCTGTCCAGATCCGGGCAGCTCCCCGTCACCCTCCAGATCATCCGCTGCTGAGAGTTCCCCACGGCGCGCCGCCGCGCGTCCGTGCGGCCTCGCGTCGCTCGTCAGACAGCGACCGTTCTCTCTCGTTTCCCCACTAACGCAGCGATTTCGCGCGCCCCTGCCCGCTCGCACGCCTGTGCGGGGGCATCGCGCTGGAGGCACCCCTATGCCAAAAACGCTCTCTTCCCTTGTCCGAGGCCGTATCGGCCCACGCGGATCCGGCACCGGCGGCGAAGGCGCCGCCGGGACGTTCCGCGCCGACTTCACCGCGTCCCTCGTCGTGTTCCTGGTCGCGGTCCCCCTGTGTGTGGGCGTCGCCGTCGCCTCCGGCGTGCCCGCCGAACTCGGCCTGATCACCGGCATCGTCGGCGGTCTGGTCACCGGCCTGATGCCGGGCAGCAGTCTCCAGGTCAGCGGCCCCGCGGCGGGCCTGACCGTGCTGGTCTACGAGGCTGTCGAGGAGTACGGAGTCGAGGCGCTCGGCCTGCTCGTGCTGGCCGCGGGCCTGTTGCAGCTGCTCATGGGCGCGCTGCGGCTGGGCCGGTGGTTCCGCGCCATCTCCGTGTCCGTCGTGCAGGGCATGCTCGCGGGCATCGGTCTGGTGATCATGTCCGGTCAGCTGTACGCGCTCGCCGACACCAAGGCGCCGAGCGACGGCGTCGACAAGATCGTCGAGATTCCCGGGCTGATCGCCGACACCGCCGGGTCCAGCCACGCCCTCCAGGCCGCCGCCGTGGGCGTCGGGACCATCCTCGTCCTCATCCTGTGGCCGCGCTGGAAGGCGGCCGCGCGCGTGCTGCCCGGTCCGCTCGCCGCGGTGGCGCTGGCCACGGCGGCCACCGCCGCCTTCGACCTGTCGGTGAAGAAGGTTCAGGTCGAGGGGTTGCTGGACGCCGTGCAGCTGCCGAGCGGGGACGCCTTCGACTCGGTGGCCACGGTCGGCGTGATCGGGACGATCCTCGCCTTCACGCTGATCGCCTCGGCCGAGAGCCTGTTCAGCGCCGCGGCCGTCGACCGGCTGCACGACGGTCCGCGCACCGACTACGACAAGGAGCTGATCGCGCAGGGCACCGGCAACACGGTGTGCGGCGTGCTCGGCGCGCTGCCGATGACGGCGGTGATCGTGCGCAGCGCGGCCAACGTGCAGGCGGGCGCGAAGACGAAGGCGTCCCGCGTGATGCACGGCGTGTGGCTGCTGATCTTCGCCGTGGGCTTCCCGTCGGCGCTCGGCGTCATACCGGTGGCGACGCTCGCGGGCGTGCTGGTGCACGCCGGGTGGAAGCTGCTGCCGCTGAAGGACATCGTGCCGCTGTGGCGCGAGCACCGGGGCGAGGCGGTCGTCCTGGGCGTGACCGCCATCGCGATCGTGGTGACCGACATGTTCGAGGGCGTGATCATCGGTCTGCTGCTGGCCATCCTGAAGACGGCGTGGGAGACCTCCCACGTGCACCTGGAGACGGCGCCGTCCGACGGCTCCGACGCCGATGCCGCCGAGCAGCGGCCGCTGCGGGTGCGGGTGGTGGGCAACGCCACCTTCCTGCGGCTGCCGAAGCTGCTGGACGAGTTGGAGCGGCTGCCCCGCGACCGGGCGATCGAGCTGGACCTGGCCGGGCTGCGGCACATGGACCACGCCTGCGGGATGGCGCTGTCGGCGTGGACCGAGCGGCACAACGCGGTGGTCAGCCCGCGATCACAGGACGCTTCGGAGTCGGCGGACGCCGAGCGGGTGATGGCCTCGTAGCGGCCTGACGGACACACGGGCCGCGCGGCCCGTGCGCACGAGCCACGGCGGTGCCCCCCACGCGCGCGAGCGCGGGAGGGCACCGCCGGGTCGTTTCCGCGTCCACGCGCGTCCGCGTGCGGGCGGGTTCAGCCCCTGGGCCCGAGCCGTACGGCCCGTACGGCGGTCAGCCGCACGGCGCGGTCACGAAGCCGTCGCTTCCGGTGTTGACGTACGCGTCGGCGACGTACTGGCCGGGGCCGATGCTGTCCCAGATGTCCGACGTGCCGTACGGGCCGCGGACGCTCTGCCCGCGGCACTGGCAGCGGATCGCGACCCGCGCACCGAACGGCAGCACCTTCACCAGCGCGCTGGTGGTGCTCGGCCCCGAGCGGACGTTGAGCCGGCAGCCCGGCGCCACCGGGTAGGTGACGGCCGCCGCCTGTGTGACGAGCAGCGCTTCGGCGGTGAGCAGCGCCGGCTCCTGCGTGCCCGGTCTGTCCTGATCGCTTCCCGCGGTGGTGTCCGCGGTCTCCTCCACGGCCATGTGGCCCCCCGTTGAATCTCACATTCCGGTGTTGTACGCATGTCGTGGGATGTGCACGACATAAGCAGCCTAACGAGTCGTGCACGCGTCATCGACTAGGCTCGCCCACAGCGACACCGCGCACCGCGGGCCGGATACCACGGGGGTGAGGGCATGCCGCCGCTGCGCAGGGCCGGTTCGGACCCGGAGGCGGAGGACCCGCAGTACGCCGGCCAGTACCGGCTGCTGGCCCGCCTGGGCTCGGGCGGCATGGGCGTGGTGCACCTGGCGCGGTCGGCCGGGGGCCTGCGGCTGGCGGTGAAGGTCGTGCACGCCTCCCACGCGGAGGATCCGGAGTTCCGGGCGCGCTTCCGGCAGGAGGTGGCGGCGGCGCGGCGGGTCAGCGGCGCGTTCACCGCGCCGGTCGTGGACGCCGACCCGGACGCCGAGCGGCCCTGGATGGCGACGCTCTACATTCCCGGTCTCACGCTCGCCGAGCACGTCAAGCGGCACGGCCCGCTGACGCGGGAGGAGGTGGTGCGGCTCGCGGCCGGGCTCGCCGAGGCGCTGCGCGACATCCACCGGGCCGGGGTGGTGCACCGGGACCTGAAGCCGAGCAACGTGCTGCTGGCCGCGGACGGCCCGAAGGTCATCGACTTCGGCATCTCCCGGCCCGCCGACAGCGAGCTGCGCACGGAGACCGGGAAGCTGATCGGCACGCCGCCGTTCATGGCGCCCGAGCAGTTCCAGCGGCCGCGCGAGGTGGGGTACGCGGCGGACGTGTTCGCGCTGGGCTCGGTGCTGGTGCACGCGGCGACCGGTCGGCGGCCGTTCGAGTCCGAGAGCCCGTACATCGTGGCGTACCAGGTCGTGCACGACGAGGCCGACCTGACGGACGTGCCCGAGGCCGTGGTGCCGCTGATCCGCCGCTGCCTGGCCAAGGAGCCCGGGGAGCGGCCCACGCCGGACGCGTTGATGGCGGAGCTGCGCGGGCTCGCCGACGCGTACGGGCTGGACGGTTTCGAGGGCGGGCGGCGCGGGCCGGGCGCCCGGGTGCCCGCGCAGCGCGGGCCGGACGACGGCGAACGCGGCGCCTTCAGCGGCTTCGACCCCTTCGCCCGCCTCGACGGCCCGGAGGGTTCCGGCGGCGCGGACGGCGCGGACGGGGACGGCCCGGACACCGACGGCACGCTGCGCGTCGGCCAGGCCGCGGCGGTGGCCGGCCGGCCCGCGCGGGGGTCGCGCCGCTGGTCGCGCTG
>NZ_JAVSCF010000344.1:0-5344 GCF_031932565.1 Streptomyces sp. B1866 | reverse complement strand
ATCACGATCTACAGCTGGAGTACTAACGAGATCCCGGCCTCCCGGGCCACCTCGCGCAGCGTCGCCTCGGGGCGCTCGGCGATCACCTTGGCCGCACGCAGCCGCCCCTCGGACGCGGCGAGCGGGCGGGCTCTTCCGTCCGCTCCCTTCCGGACGTTCAACTGCGGAATATCCGGGCTTGAACGCCGGATCGCCGCCACCGTCTTGTCGGACAGTCCGGCGCACCGGGCGATCTCCCGGTTCGACAGGTCCGGGTGGCTCCGGATGATGCGCCGGGCCGCAGATTTCCGATCGGCCATGGCCAGTGGAAGGCCGTGTGCGGTGTTCGCCTCCACCGCACGCAGAAAGGCATCCGTCTCGGAACCGTCGAAGAACTCCACTTCTATCTTCGGCTTGCCGTTGAGCTTGGCCGCACGCAAACGGTGCATCCCGTCGATTACTCGCATAGTCTGCCGGTGCACTAAAATCGGTGGTGTTTCCGTCTCCATGAGAACGCGAATATGATCGAGGTCTTCCCCGTCCAATCGCGGAGAGTCCGCATCCTTCAGTTCGTCGATGCGGACGAACTCGTATATTGGACGTTGCTCCACAATTACTCCTTGTTTTGCGCAATTCGGTGCTTGATCAGTCGTTTCCAGTCGGAGCCGATCTACGCGGACACAGCGTCGCGTGACATGCGAAGAGCATCGGCGAGCGCCGCAGCGGCCTGGTCCATGTCGTGAGCGCCGCGGCGGCCAGAGTGCCCGACGTTCAGCGTGGTCATACCGCCGGGTGTTCGGCCGTGCCCAACCACGACCCGGGACAGGGTGAAGAGGTTCGCCTGCAGTTGACTCAGTCGGACGTCGCCCGGAAGGACGAAGGCCGTACATGACGCGCTGCGGAGATCGGCGATAGGCGTCAGATCGGCCTGCTCCGCGCAGCGCCGTCGGAAGCGCTCCGCGGAGGCCCGTCGTTGGGCGATGTGGGAGTCCAGGCCGGAGTCCTGGATCAGGGATACGGACAGCTGAAGCCCGAGCAATGCCGCCGATGGTGGTGTGGGCGGCCGGTTGCCGAGATGGGCGCGCAGGTCCAGGTAGCCGCCGAGCCGTGCGGGCGCCACCTTCTCCAGCGCGGCGAGTGCCCGTGGGCCGAGCGCGATCAGGCTGAGGCCCGGCGGTGCCATGACACCGCTGGCGGAAGACGACATGGCGACGTCGACGCCCCACTCGTCCATCCGCAGGTCGTCGGCGCAGAAGCTCAGGGTGGCATCGGCGATGACCGTCGTCGGCACGTCCTGCAGGACGCGCAGCACCGCTGGGAGATCGGTCAAGGTGCCGTCTGCGGGATCGGCCATGGCCAGGAGAATGAATCGTGGAGGGGGGCCCTGGGCGAGTCGCTCGGCCAGCGTCGTGCTGTTCAGGCCCGCACCGAACACGGCCTCCGAAACCGCGATCTTCATGCCGAGCCGCTCGACGACCCGCCGCCACCGACGGACAGCGGAGCGCCCGCCGGCGATGAGGAACCGATCGCCTAGGCGACCGAGCGCGCCGACCACCGCCTCCAGCGCGAGTTCCTCGGGACAGGCCAGCGGCAGCACCCGGCCGGTGGTGCGGAAGAGTGCCGGAAGGGTCCTGTCGAGTTCCTGGCGAGCTGTACTCACGAACGGAGTCCCGGCGGCGACGGGCTGCCCGCCGAGCAGTGCGCGCACCTCTCCGGGGAGGTGCGGCGTTCCAGGGACCCACCAGTCCACTTCGAGCAGCCGAGGGGTGGCGGCTCCCGTGCGTTCCGGTGTCGGCGTGGCTTCTGCCGGCTGTGTCCATTTCCGGCGGTCAACGGCCCTGATCAGCAAGAAGTGCGGGACGAAGATCAGCGAGCCGGACAGCGTGAGCACGATAACGAGCGTGCGGAGAACGCCTGCGGAGGTGCCGAAGGCAATGAGCACCGCCATGATCGGCAGCTCGATGGGAGATAACAGCCACAGGACCCGCACGACCCGCCGGAACGTCCGGCGCAGGCGCGGATGCTCCAAGATGTTCGCCGCGTCGGGCCGTATCTGCCGGACGACGGCGATATAGACGGCCTGGACCACGGTGAGCGCCGAGACGAGCGCGACGTTCCCCGCCTGCGGGTGCGCGAGGAGGAGGGCCGCGCCCGCCCCTGCGATCAGCGACATGTTGCCGATCCAGTGTGCGAGTTGCTCCAGGAGTGTGCCGGAGACCGAGGGCCGGTTCCTGGAGCGTGCCAGGTCACCATCGACACAGTCGAACAGGATGGCGACGAGAACGAGGGAACCGGCCAGGACCTGGCGTCCGGCCGCGAGGGCGACGGAGGCGACCACCAGCAGGATCACCCAGGCAACGGTCACCGCGTTCGAACTGAGTCGCGAATCGCGAAGCTTCGGCACCAGCCATCCACTGGCCAGTTTGAACGGTGTATAGAGCGGCGGATACGACGGACCGGTTTTCTTTCGAGCGTCACCGGACACGGGTTTATTCCGGTACGTCATCAAAAGTGATGTCAGGGGAGAGTTCGGCGGCAATACTCTCCACCTGCCACGGCTCTAACTCGGGCGAGAGGCTCGCGAACTCTGGCGCGCCACCCGCCACATCAGACTCCAGCTCGAGCGGCGATTCTTCGAGGCCCTCCACCGGACTATGTTTTCCCTTATCCTTGCCCACTTCAATTCCCCTTCAATGAACAGAAAAGAACAACTGGCCTATACAACTATCGGTCGGCTTTCCGGGGCTGTCAACCTCGATACATCGATGCCCGTTTTGCCCCTGGGGGCGTCGAGCGCAATGTCGATTTTCTTACATTTCCCGCGAAGTGAAGGCATCGCATGTCAACCTATTTCGGATTTGGCCTCCAGGACGTAGACGCGAGCCAGGTCCTCGACGCGTTGGGGCACGAGCGCCGCCTCGGCCGTCGCCAGGAACACCAGGCCGGTGGTCGAAGCCGAGTGCAGCCGGGTGCCCATGGTGTCGCCGGTCCGCGTGGACATCCGCACCTCCACCACATCCGGAACCCGGGCCAATTCGTCGGCGGTGGAGATACGGACCACACGGCCGGGCCGCACCGGCAGGTCACAGTCGGCGATGATCTCGTCCCGCAGCGGAACCACCGGGCCGCTCACCCCTGCGGGGCGGCCGAGCGCGGTGTACATGAACACCCGCCAGAGGTTGATGCCGTGCTTCATTTTCACCGCGTCGAGGATTCCGCCGCCCGCCGGGCGGCAGGAGATCTCACCGATCACGAACCCGTCCCCGGTATCGAACAGTTCCATGTGCGTCACCCCGGTGCCCAGCCCGAGGGCGTTCACTTCTAGCGATCACATCGATTCTGTCCAGCCGTTTATGGCGGACGCCCCCGGCCCGGTGCGAAGTTTTCCTTGTCAGGTGCGCTGCCGATCGGTAGCGTTCCTACACTATTGCGTCGACCGGGGAATGGCTGCACAGGAGGTTTCCGTGCGACATGAGGTTCGCTCCTCGTTAGCGGACGAGTCGGATTATTTTGACGAGCTGGACAAAGACCTCGGACCGGCGGGCGCGTGGGGGCGACTGCTGGCGCTTGAGGGCGACAGGAGGTGGCGGATCGAATACCACACATTCAGCAGCAACACGGATCGCCCGTTGGCGGTTGTGCCGGTATACCGCAGACGGGTCAAAAAGTGGCCGAATTCTTTCTATACGCCACATCTAGTGGACGCCGACAGCGTCCCGACTACCGATGAGTGTCTTCTCGTCGGCGGTCGCGACGGTGTGTCGTCCTCGCTGCATGTGCGCCCCGATGCACGCAGCCCTGAAGTATACCGAGAGATCCTGCAAGCGATTTGGGCCAGCTACCCGGAGAAGTACCGCTATCTGTATTTCCCCTGCTTCCCTCAGGCCCAACTGGACCTGGTGAACGCTGCCCTCCCGACGAAGTTGCTGCGTGCTCCGATAGGCCAGGACGCGAGGCTGGACCGGCTCTTCGGCGACTGGGAAAAGAGCCTGTTGTCGAAACAACGGTCAACGCTGCGCAGGGACGTCGTCGATTCCCAGCGACTGGGCGTGCGAACGGCCGTCTTTTCTTGGTCCGAGGCTCGCAAGCAGGCCGCTCCGTTGATCGTGGAGCACCATCGCCGAAAGGCGATGGTCGACCACCCGGACTTCGTTGATTTCAGGGTCCGGCAGTGGGAGGCCCAACCCGGGGTGCGGATACTCGTCTACAAGGCATGGAGCCCGAGCGTCACAGGATTTCTTGTGGCAGCTGTCTGGAAAGAATGGATGGATCTGCTGGAGATAGGTCTCTCCCCTGGCGGCGCTGACGAACGGCGATGCGTCTACGCGCAGCTGATCGCGCATCTCCCCGCGTCGACCGCAAAAGCGATGAATCTGACAAAAGTGCGCGCCGGTCTCAGTGCCAAACAGGCGAAATCCGCCCGTGGCGCCTACTTCTCCGAAATAGAATCCGGCCTATCGCTCATTCCGCGTTGAGCGAACTCGCCCCGTCACAAGGCCGACCAGGGCCTCGGCATAGTTGGCTGACGTCCGTTTCGTGATCACCTGAGGCCGAGTAGGGTGAGGGGGGCGCCGCAGGGCGCGGGCGTTGCGTCGTAGTCCGGCGGCGATGTTGATGGTGCCGGCGAGTCGGAGAGCTTCGCGAGGCGGGCCAGGGTTGGGTGTGGGTCCTTCCTGGGGAGGCTTGACCTGGCCCTATGAGGGCCGGCCCCCTTCCCTGCATAGCCGGTGGATTCTGGTTTCGGGTCCCATACGTGCTCGGAAAGGAGGCCCTCAATGTCGGTCTCCGTCGGTATCGACGTGCACCGCAAGCGCTCGCAGATCGTGGCCATTGATCACGATGGTGCCGGGCAGGTGAATCGGAAGGTGCCCAGGGGAGTCGAGACGGTGCTCTCGTTGATCGGGGATCTTCCGATCGGAGCCCCGGTGGCCCTCGAGCCCCCTACGGCTGGGGCTGGCTGGTGGAACGGCTGGAGAACTACGGCTTCGAGCCGCACCTGGTGTACCCGCTGCGTTGCAAGGCCATCACCTCCGCGCGGCTGAAGAGCGACAAGGTCGACGCGGCGACCATCGCCCAGCTGCTCCGTGCGGGTCTACTGCCAGAAGCGTGGCTCGCCCCGCTGGAGGTGCGCCAACAACGGGCTCTGCTGCGCCACCGCTGCCAGTTGGTGTGTCTGCGCACGCTGCTGCGCAACCGTGTCCACGCCGTCCTGGCGGACTACGGCTGCGACCGCTCCGGCAGCTACTTCATCGCTCCGGGACGGGTCTGGCTCGACGGTTTGGACCTGCCGGACGCCTCCGCCGCGTGGTCGACGATCTCCTGGTCCTGATGGACGCTCTTAACCTCGGGCTTTCATGAAGGTGGC
>NZ_JAVSCF010000343.1:0-5356 GCF_031932565.1 Streptomyces sp. B1866 | reverse complement strand
CGCCGCGGCGGCGGCCCGGTCGGCGAGCAGCGCCGCGGCGGCCCGGCCCACGACCTCCGCGGCGGTGTAGCCCAGCAGGCCCCGCGCGCCGTCGCTCCACTCCGCCACCGCGCCGCGGTCGTCGACGACGGCCCGGGCCGTGGACGCCTCGTCGGGGAGGGCGTCCTGGCGGCCAGAACCGTCCTGGGCGGGCTCAGGTCGCTGCATCTGGGTCCATCTCACCCTTGGCCGTAACCGGCCCGCCGGGCGGAGAGGGCGGCCTCCGCCGCCGTGCCGCCGGCGGACGGCGGGCGTACGGGCGGTCGCTTCGAGTATGGCACCAGGGACAGAACGCGGCATTCCGCGGCCCGTCCCCGCAGACGCCGTCCGCGCGGTCCCGCCGGGGCCGGGGCACCTGCGCACCGGGGCCGCCGCCGGCCGGCACGGCGCGCGGGCGGAGGCCGACAGCCCGCGCCGCGTGAGCGCCGTCTGCCGCCGGCTCACTCCCACGCGCAGTCGAACCAGATCCGGTGCGTCCCCTCAGCGTCGACGGCTATTCCTCCCGAGCCCGAGATCCCGGCCAGCTCTCCCGTGCCGCTCGCGGGCACGATGGTGAAGAACTCCGCGGTGCGGTCGCCGCCGGACGTCGTCGCCGAGTGCACGAAGTTGAAGGCGCCGGCCCGGCCGCACAGCGACCCCTCGAACGACTCCATCGCCACGTAGGTGCCCACGCCGGTCGTCTGGTCGAACGCGGCGGTGAACAGGGTCGCCGAGCGACCGGCCACCTCGCCCTCGAAGTGCTTCTCCATCGTCGCGACACCCACCGGAAGCCCCGTGGACACGGCCGGGTCCGGTTTCAGCCCGGTCGGGACGAACGCTGTGACGGTGAAGGTTCCCGTGGCTCTCATGGAACGACCGTACCGGTGCGGTCTGACACCGCTCCCTCCGCGGGCGGGGGAAGCCGAGGCGTCCGGTCCGCGGCGCGACGGGCGGGCGGACCGCTCAGGTGGTGAAGGCCTCCCGGAAACCCCTGCCGGGGCGTGCCGCCGATCCGGTGTTAGCCTGCCGGATTTCCCGGCGCGATACTGGCGGTCATGCGCGTTGACTTCGATCCGCAGACCCTGGACCGGACCGCCTTCTACCGGCTCCTCACCGCGGTGGTCGTCCCGCGGCCGATCGCGTGGGTGTCCACGCTGAGTCGCTGCGGTTCCGCGAACCTGGCCCCGCACTCCTTCTACACGGTCGCCTGTGTCAGCCCGCCGATCGTGCAGTTCACCTCCACCGGCCGCAAGGACACGCTGCGCAACGTCGAGGACACCGGCGAGTTCGTCGTCAACCTCGCGCCCGAACCCCTCCAGGAGCAGATCAACGCGACCGCGACCGCGTTCCCGCCCGGGGTGAGCGAGTTCCAGGAGGTGGGCGTCGCGACCGAGCCGAGCTCGCGGGTGAAGCCGCCGCGGGTGGCCGCCTCCCCGGTCGCGCTGGAGTGCGAGCTGCACAGCACCACGCGGTTCGGGGACTCCACCGTCGTCTTCGGCCGGGTCGTGCACGCGGCCGTCGCCGCGGACGTCCTCGTCGACGGGCATCCCGAGGTGTCGCTGCTGCGCCCGCTGTCGCGGCTGGGCCGCAACGAGTGGGCGGCGGTCGGGCAGGTGCGCCCGGTCGACCGCATCCGGTACGCCGACTGGCAGCGCGGCGAGCGGGGCGGGCCCGGCGCCGGCGGGCCGGCCGGCGGGTAGGCGGCCACCGGTGATCGACAGCGTCGTCTTCGACGTCGGCTCGACCCTCACCCGCGAGGACCGGTACTGGGCCGACTGGGCCGACTGGCTCGGAGTGCCGCGGCACACGCTGTCCGCCCTGGTCGGCGCCGTCGTCTCGCAGGGGCGGGACGACGGCGACGCGCTGCGCCTGCTCCGCCCGGGCCTCGACGTGGCCGCCGAGGCCCGCGCCCGCGAGGCCGCGGGCCGCGGGCAGCGGCTGGCCGAGTCCGACCTGTACCCGGACGTCCGGCCCGCGCTCGCCGCGCTGCGCGGGCTCGGCGTGCGCGTCGCGGTGGCCGGGAACCAGTCGGTCCGCGCCGGCGAGCTGCTGCGGGCCCTGGCCCTGCCGGTGGACGAGGTCGCCACGTCCGGCGAGTGGGGCGTGGCCAAGCCCGACCCCGGCTTCTTCGCCCGTGTCGCCGGCCTGGCGCGGGCGCCCGCGCACCGCACCCTGTACGTCGGCGACTACCCGGCCCTCGACATCCGGCCCGCGAAGGCCGCCGGCCTGCTCGCCGCGCACCTGCGCCGCGGCCCGTGGGCCCACCTGTGGCACGACACGCCGGACGCGGCCGCGGCGGACTGGCGGATCGGGTCGCTGACCGAGCTGGTGGGCATCGTGCGCGCCGCCGCCTGAGCGGGCGCCGCCGTCAGTGGTCCGGCTCGGCCGCGTGCGGGCTCAGCGCGTCGAACCCGATCAGTGCGAACAGCAGCAGGCCGAGCAGGATGCGGTAGGCGACGAAGGGCAGGAAGCTCTTGGTGGAAATGAACTTCATGAACCACGCGATGACGGCGTAGCCGACGGCGAAGGCGACGACCGTCGCCAGCAGCGTCGGCCCCCACGCGGTGTGCCCCTCGGAGGCGTCCTTCAGCTCGAACAGGCCCGAGGCCAGCACCGCCGGCACCGCCAGCAGGAACGAGTACCGGGCCGCCGCCGGGCGGGTGTAGCCCATCAGCAGGCCGCCGCTGATCGTCGCCCCCGACCGGGACACGCCCGGCACCAGCGCCATCGCCTGGCACACGCCGTACAGCAGCCCGTCCCGTACGGTCAGCTCCTCCAGCGTCTTGCGCGGCTTGGCCGCGCGGTGCCGCCCGCCGGTCTCGTCGCGCGCCGCGAGCCGGTCGGCGACGCCCAGCACCACGCCCAGGACCACGAGCGTGGTGGCGATGAGCCGCAGGTCGCGGAACGGGCCCTCGATCTGGTCCTTCAGCGCCAGGCCCAGCACGCCGATGGGCACCGAGCCCACCACCACCAGCCACCCCATCCGGGCGTCGTGCTCGCGGCGCGCCCCGGCGTCGTACAGCGAGCGGGACCACGCCGAGACGATCCGCGCGATGTCCGAGCGGAAGTAGATCAGGACCGCCAGCTCCGTGCCGATCTGGGTGATCGCGGTGAAGGCCGGACCCGGGTCGTCCCAGCCCGCGAAGGCGGCCGTCAGCCGCAGGTGGGCGCTGGAGGAGATCGGCAGGAACTCGGTCAACCCCTGGACGAGCCCGAGGATGAATGATTCGAACCAGCTCATGACGGGGTGCGGCCGTCCTTCAGTGTCGTACGGGGGGTCGCCTGGGGCGTGTCCCGGGGGTCAGGGAGGCCGGGCGTCGGCGCGGCGGTGCGAGGGGGTACCTGCCGGTGGCGGCCGGGGCCGGGGCAGCCCGGCGGTAGCCGGGGACGTGCCGGGCGTCGCGAGCCCGCCCTGGTCCCTGGGACACGCCCTAGATGCTAGGGGGTCCGCAGAGTGCCGCTGACCACGGGTGGCCGTCGGCTCACCCCGCCCCCGGCGCGTCCGGCCGCCGCCTCCCGCGGGCGGTGGCGCGCCGCCGCCAGGCGATCGCCGCCGTGGCCAGCCCCGGCACCGCCACGCAGGCCGCGGCCAGCAGGAAGACCGGGGAGGTCGGCGTGGAGGCGCGGCTGCCGGCCACCACGTACGCGGCCGTGTTCGGCACGCTGCCCAGGCCCGTCGCCAGCAGGAACGGCAGCCAGCCCATCCGGGACACGGCGGCGCCGTAGTTGGCCGCGGCGAACGGGACGCCGGGCAGCAGCCGGATCGCGAGCATCGACCGGAAGCCGTGCCGGCTCAGCTGCCGGTCGGCGGCCACCAGCCAGCGGGCGCGCAGCAGCCGCCGCAGCGCGTCCTGCCCCAGCAGCCTGCCGAGCCCGAAGGAGACTCCCGCGCCGAGGACCGTGCCCGCGACGGCCGAGGCGAGCCCCACCTGGCTGCCGAACAGCGCGCCCGCCGCCAGGTTCAGCAGCGGCCGGGGCACCAGGGCCGCGGAGCACAACCCGTACGCCGCCGCGTAGAGGGCGACCGAGGCCGCGCCGGACAGCTGCGGCCAGCCCCCGGCCAGCAGCCGCTGCGGCTGCCAGGCCCACACCGTGCCGGCCGCGCCCGCGAGCAGCGCGACGAGCAGGCCGAGCCGGAACCACGGCGACAGCAGGGCGCGTACGAGGCGCCGGGCCGGCTGCGGAGGCGGGGCGGCGGCATCGAGCACCGATGGAGCGTATCCGACCCGGCCCCGCCGTGGCTGTCATGTCGCGGACATAGGCCGGATCGCGGACGCGCGGCGGCCCGTACCGCCGGCCGTCCGCGCGCGGGCGCTTCCGCCAGGGTGGTACGGGCCCGGCCGAGCGCCGCCGACCCGCCGCCCGGTCGCCCGCCGCGACCGGCGACAATGGGGACCACCGCAGAGACCTTCAGCCGGAGAGTGGGCGCGCCGTGGCCGAGCCGATACCCGTCACCCGGGCCGTGCACGGCGGCACCGCCAGGCTGCTGCCCGACCTGGACCGGCCGCGCGGCTGGCTGCTGACGGTCGACGGCGCCCCGCAGTCGTACGTCGACCTCGACGACCCCGCCCACCTGGAGTTCGAGTACGCGCGGCGGATGGCGCACGTCCTGGACACCGCCGCCGGGCCCGGCCGCCCGCTGGACGTGCTGCACCTGGGCGGCGGCGCGCTCACCCTGCCCCGCTACGTCGCGGCCACCCGGCCCGGCTCGCGCCAGCGCGTGGTCGAGGCCGACGGACCGCTGCTCGCCCTGGTCGCCGAACACCTGCCGTGGCCGGAGGAAACCGGGATCGCGGTCCGCGCGGGGGACGCCCGCGCGGCCCTGGAGGCGGCCCCCGAGGCGTCCGCCGACGTGATCGTCGCCGACGTCTTCGACGGCTCGCGCGTGCCCGCGCACCTGACCTCGGCCGAGTACGCGCGGGCCGCCGCGCGCGTGCTGCGCCCGGGCGGCCGCTACACGGCCAACGTCGCCGACCAGGCGCCCTTCGCCTTCCTCCGCTCCCAGCTGGCCACCCTCCGCACCGCGTTCGCGCACCTGTGCCTGATCGCCGAGCCCGCGGTGCTGCGCGGGCGCCGGTTCGGCAACGCGGTCCTGGTGGCCTCGCACGGCGACCTGCCCGTCGACGCCCTCGCCCGCCGCGCCGCGGGCGACCCCTTTCCCGCCCGGGTCGCCCACGGGGCCGCGCTCGCCCGCCTCGTCGCGGACGCCGAGCCCGTACGCGACGCGCACGCGGCGCCCTCGCCCGTACCGCCGGGCGGCGCCTTCAGCGTCGGCTGAACCGGGCGGCACGGCCGCGCCGCCCGGTCACGGCCCCCGCTCGGCGGCCACCGCCGGCCC
>NZ_JAVSCF010000342.1:0-5362 GCF_031932565.1 Streptomyces sp. B1866 | reverse complement strand
GGCGGCCTCCCGCGTCGCGGCCAGCAGCCGGGCGGCGCCGCCGCGCTCCTGCCCGGCCGCCCGCGCGATCCGCTCGGCCGCCGCGGCCATGGCCCGCGGGTCCTTCAGCCAGCGCTCGCCGGTGTCCACCGCCCGGCCGTCGACGGGCAGCAGGCGGCGCGCGGCGTCCAGCACGTCGGCCAGCCGGTGCTGGCGCGGGTCGGCGTCGGCGTACCGCACCGCGTTGGTCAGCACGGCGGTCAGGCCCTCCCGCGCGGCCAGCCCGACCGTACGGGCGGCCAGCCGCAGCGATCCCGGGCCGGTGCCGCCGCGCCCGTGGTCCACCGCCTCCAGCAGCACGTGCTCCCCGGCCAGCTCCCGCCACGGCGCGAGCAGCCGCGCCGCGTCCGCCGTCCGGCCCGCCGCCAGCGCGCGCACCGGCTCCGACACGGGTCCGAGCAGGACGGACAAGCCGGGCGCGAGGTGCGCGCGCAGCGCCTCCCAGGGCACCGCCGGCGGCCCGCCCGGGGCGTGCGCGGCCGTCACCAGGCGGCACAGGCCGGCCCAGCCCGCCGGGTCGCGGGCGAGCAGGGTCACCCGGTGGGCGGCCTCCGGCACGCGCCGGCCGCCGCGCACCGGGGTGCGCTTCCGCGCGGCGGGCGCCGGGGGGAGGGCGGGGGCCACGCCCACGTCCACGCCGAGGACCGGCCGCACCCCGGTCCTGCGGCAGGCCAGGACGAACCTGACCACGCCGCCGACGGTGTCCCGGTCGGTGAGCGCGAGGGTGTCCATGCCGCGCTCGGCGGCCCGCTCGACCAGCCGCTCGGGGCGGGAGACGCCGTACCGCACCGAGCGGCCGGAGGCGACGTGCAGATGCGTAAACCCACCCATCGCCCGCCGCCCATGGTGCCTCCCGCTTCCCGCTCACCCCCAGCCCGGTCCGTCGCTCGGACCCCGGAAGCACACCATAAGCCATGTAATCGAATATGTGTTCGCAAGGGGTCCGGATTCACCCCCTGTGACCTGGCGGTTCCGCCGCGGGCCGGATCAGGCCGACCACGCGGGGTCACGGCCGCTGAGGCCCACGGCGCGGTCCAGCGGCGGCGCGCCGGCCGGGACGGGCACCGGGGGCCCGTACACCCCGGCGGCGGCCGGGCCGTCCGCCGACGGGTTCAGCAGCGCGAGGACCGCCCCGGTGGACGCGGGGTCGCCGTCGAAGGGCTGCCCGGTGGCCCGGGCCAGGTCCCAGCCGTGGACGACCAGCTCGGTCAGCGCGACGACGCCCATCATCTCGGCGGGCAGGGTCGCCCCGGCCACCGTGACGCTCCCCCGCCAGGCCGCCGGATCCCGCCACGCGGCGGCCAGCTCCTCAAGGCGCCGGGGCAGCAGCGTCCGCCACCCGGGGTCCAGCCGGTCCGCCGACGCCTGCGGCCGGCTTGCGGCGGCGTCCGAGGAGGGCGGGGCCGGGTCCGGCGCCTTCCGCGCGGCGTGTTCGAAGGCCACCGTCAGGCCCATGAAGTGGTCCAGCAGGGCCGCCACCGAGTACTCCGTACAGGGGGTGGGGGCGGTCAGCTGCCCGTCGGCGATCCGGGGCAGCAGGGCGGCCACCTGCCGGGCCACCGGGCCGAGGTCCGTCGCCGGGGTCTGGGCGGTCTGTTCCGGTGGTGCGGGCACGGATACCACGCTCCTTGGTCGGGTGCTGTATCCCGTACGACTCCCGGCGCGCGCGGAACTCACCGCCCGCCGCGCGGCCGGTCCGCGGGCCTGCGGCTACCGGTTCTCCAGCCGCAGCCGCACCTCCCGCTCCTGGTCGCCGGCGGTCGCGCCCTGCTCCCGTACCAGGAAGGTGCGGGCCAGGGCGGCCCGCACCTGCTCCACCTGGTGCGGGCCGCCCTGCACGTCGGCCGTGACGGGCGCCGTCAGGGCGGCGGGGCCGGCCTGCGCGCGCTCCCCGGCGTCCTCGCCCACGTCGAAGGTCGAGGTCCACACCGTCGGCCTGCCCTCGGCGGCCTCCCGCGGCGGCTCGCCGGCGGGCCGGTCGCAGGGGAAGTACGCGCGCAGCGTGCCCAGGACGGCGTCGGCGTCGTCCCTGGAGCTGCCGCTGAGCGCCACCGTGACCTCGCAGTCCCGCGCGTCGGCCTGCTGTGCACTGACCATCGTGAACACCGTCCTCGCTGATCGCGGTCGTCCCGCCACGGGTTCCCCGATGTGCGGCACATGCGACCTGATCCGGCGCGGTCTCTTTCCCGGCCGGGGCCCGGCCGGGGCCCGGCCGGGCCGGGGCCGGCCCGGTCAGCCGGCCCGCGGCGGGGCCGCGGCCCGGTGGGTGAGCGGCTCGCGCAGGCCCAGGTGCTCGCGCAGGGTGGTGCCGGTGTAGGCGGTGCGGTAGACGCCGCGCTCCTGCAGTTCGGGGATCAGCAGGTCGACGACGTCGTCCAGGCCGTCCGGGACGAGGTACGGGGAGAGGTTGAAGCCGTCGAGCGCGCCGTGCCGGACGAAGCGGGCGAACTTCTCCGCCAGCCCGGCCGGGGTGCCGACGTGGCCCCACTGCGGGCCGAGCGCGATCACCGTCTCGCGCAGCGACCAGCCGTTCGCCTCCGCCTTCGCGCGCCAGGTGGCGACCGCGGCGTGCGGGGCGGCGACGCGGCGGGTGCCGAACGCGCCGGTGTTCTCCACGGCCACCGGGTCCTCGGCGGGCAGCGGGCCGTCGGCGTCGCGGTCGGACAGGTCGATGCCCCACATCAGGCCGGTGATCTGGAGCGCGGTGGCGGGGGTGACCTGCTGGAGCCGTATCCAGCGGGCCTTCTCCCGGGCCTCCTCCTCGGTGGCGCCGATGATGATCTGGGTTCCGGGCAGGATGCGCAGGTCGTCCTCGGGGCGCCCGGCGGCGCGCAGCCGCCGCCTGAGGTCCTCGGCGAAGGCCAGGGCGTCGTCGAAGTCGTCGCCGTGGGCGGAGAAGACGACGTCGGCGTTGCGGGCGGCGAAGTCTCGCCCCTCGGCCGAGTCCCCGGCCTGGAAGATCACCGGGTGGCCCTGCGGGCTGCGCGGCAGGAGGGGGGCGAGGTCGAGGTCGAACTGCTCGTCGCGCACCCGCACCCGGCGCACCGCGCCGGGCGCCGCCCAGGACCGCGCGCCGGCGGACGGGGCGGGGGCGTCGTCGGCCCAGCCGTCCCAGATCGCGCGGGCGGCGTTCAGGAACAGCTCGGCGCGGCGGTAGCGGTCGGCGTGGTCCAGGTAGCCGCCGCGCCGGAAGTTGGCGCCGGTCCAGGCGTTGTCGGTGGTCACGACGTTCCATCCGGCGCGGCCCTGGGAGAGCAGGTCCAGCCCGGCCAGCCGGCGGGCGAGGTCGGCGGGCTCGTTGTAGGTGGTGTTCGAGGTGCTGACCAGGCCGATCCGGTCGGTGACGGCCGCCAGCGCGGACAGCTGGGTGATCGCGTCGGGCCGGCCGGCGACGTCCAGCTCGTGGATCCGGCCGTCCACCTCGCGCAGCCGCAGCCCCTCCCCCAGGAAGAACGCGTCGAACAGGCCGCGCTCGGCGGTCTGGGCGACGCGCCGGAAGGTGGCGGGGTCGATCTGGGAGCCGCTGGCGGGGTCGGACCAGACCGTCCAGTGGTTGACGCCCTGGAAGAAGACGCCGAAGTGCAGCTGGGCGTCGGGGCGGGGCACGTCGCGGTCGTCGGCGTCGGTCATCGGGTGGTCTCCGGGGCGGCGGGAGCGGCGGGAGCGGCAGGGGCCGCGGGGGCGGGGACCGCGGCGGCGGGCGCGGCGAAGCGGCTGCCGGGCCGGGGCAGGCCCAGGGTCGTACGCAGCGAGGTGCCCGGCAGCGGGCGGGCGGCGAGGCGGCGGCGCAGCAGCGCCGGGACGACCAGGCGGGACAGGACGGGCAGGTCCTCGTCGAGCACCAGCGGGTGCAGCCGGACCCCGTGCACGGCGCCGGCCAGGCCGGCCAGCAGCGCGACCAGGCCCTCGGCGGTGCCGACGTGGCGCAGCCGTCCCCGGGCGGGCCACGGCGCGTGCCGTTCGAGGGCGGCCACCCGCTCGGCCGCGGTCGCCTCAGGGGTGCCGAGGGCGACCTCGACCTCGGCGAACGTGAGCGGGGCGGCGGTGCGGGCGGCGGCGGCGCGTACCGCCGCGGTGTCCGGGCCGCCGACGAGCGCGACATCGGCCTGCCCGGCGGGCAGCAGTCCGTCCGGGGCGAGCACCACCGGCCGGCCCTGCGGCGGCCGGGGCACGATCGCCGGGCCCTTGACCGCGTAGGTCTCGCCGGTGAAGTCGACGTAGTGCAGCCGGTCGCGGTCGAGGTAGCGGCTGGTGGCGACGTCGCGTATCACGGCGTCGTCCTCCCAGGAGTCCCACAGGTCGCGCACCACGCGCACCGCGTCGCGGGCCTCGCGGCGCAGCGCCGCCTCCCCCTCGACCTCAGGCCGCCCCCAGGCACGGGCGGCCTGGGGTTCGGGGTCGGCGGCGGCGACCCAGCCGGCCCGGCCGGCGGATATGTGGTCGAGCGAGGCGAGCTGGGAGGAGACGTGGAACGGTTCGGCGTACGTCGTGGAGACGACCGGGGCCAGCCCGAGCACGCTGGTCGACGCCGCGAGGAACGCGGCCCGCTCCACGGCTCCGATCCGGCCGACGGGCCCGGGGTGCGGGGCGGGCGGCAGCGGGCCGTCGTCCAGGGTGGCCAGGGTGAATCCGGCGTTCTCCACGACGGCCGCGACCTGCCGCGCCCGCTGGGGGGTCAGCGTGTGGGCGGGCGGGTGGGCGGCGCGGCGCCAGGCGTCGGGGTGGGAGCCGTCGCCGTCGATCTCGACGGCGAGGTGCAGGAGCGGGGCGGGCACGGCAGATCCTTCCGCGGGCATGGAGCGGGGGCGGTGCGCGGCACCGCGGGGCGTGGCGGGGGCGCGGGAGGATCAGATGGCGGAGGCGGTGCGGCACAGGTCGACGTGCCGGCGGGCGACCAGCGAGGTGCCCCGGCGCACGCGGTGCGCGGGGGTGGGTGCTGCGGCCACGGGCAACCTCCATCGTACCTGGCGTTAGCACCTCACGTCGGGCGACGCGGTTGCTGCGGCATCGGCGAGCCAGGTCTCTCCGCCGCTCTCGATGGAACGCCCTCAGCATACGGGTCGGCCTGTCGCGCTTGTCAACGTTTCGACGTTTGACGCTTCGACGTTTGACGCTTCAACGGCCGCGGGGTTGGTGGCATCCGGGCCGCGGGGCCGTCAGAGCGCTACCGGGTACGGGGGCTGAGGGGGCGTCGGCCGCGGGGCCGGGCCGCGGCGGCCTGCCAGTGGGCGGGGCGGGAGAGCGACGGCGGCAGCCCGGTGGCGGCGTCGCCGCGGGCCGCGTCGGCCTGGGCCTGGGTCAGGAAGACGCTGTGGGACAGGTC
>NZ_JAVSCF010000341.1:0-5431 GCF_031932565.1 Streptomyces sp. B1866 | reverse complement strand
GGCCGGGGAAGACGAACGCGACCCGGGACACGCCCGAGCGCACCGTGCCCGCCAGCGCGGCGCCGGCCGGGGCGCCCTCGGCCAGGGCGGTCAGGCCCGCCAGGGCGCTGTCGCGGTCGGCGGCGAGCACCACGCCGCGGTGTTCGAGGGCCGCGCGGGAGGCCGCCAGGGAGTAGCCGAGGTCGGTCACGGCCAGGTCGGGGCGGTCCGCCAGGAAGCCGGCGAGCCGGGCGGCCTGGGCGCGCAGGGCCTCCTGGGTCTTGCCGGAGACGAGCCACGGCACGACGGGCAGGCTCAGGCGCGGCTCACCGGCCGCCGCACCGGGCTCGGGCGCCGCCGTGGCGTCCGGGGTGTCGGGGGCGTCCTCGGGCCGCGGCGCCTCTTCCAGGATGACGTGGGCGTTGGTGCCGCTGATGCCGAACGACGACACGCCCGCGCGGCGCGGGCGGGCGCCGCGCGCCCAGTCGACCTGCTCGGTGAGCAGCTTGACCGCGCCCGCCGACCAGTCGATGTGCGGGGAGGGGGCGTCCACGTGGAGGGTGCGCGGCAGCTTCTCGTTCCGCAGCGCGAGGACCATCTTGATCAGGCTGACGGCGCCGGCCGCGTGGGCGGTGTGGCCCAGGTTGGACTTGATGGAGCCGAGCCACAGGGGCCGGTCCTCGGGCCGGGCCTTGCCGTACGTGGANCCGCGTGGGCGGTGTGGCCCAGGTTGGACTTGATGGAGCCGAGCCACAGGGGCCGGTCCTCGGGCCGGGCCTTGCCGTACGTGGACAGCAGGGCCTGGGCCTCGATGGGGTCGCCCAGGGGGGTGCCGGTGCCGTGCGCCTCGACGGCGTCGACCTCGTCGGCGGCCAGCTGGGCGTTGGTGAGGGCGGCGCGGATGACGCGCTGCTGGGACGGGCCGTTGGGGGCGGTGAGGCCGTTGCTGGCGCCGTCCTGGTTGAGGGCGGAGCCGCGGACGACGGCGAGCACCTGGTGCCCGTTGCGGCGGGCGTCGGACAGGCGCTCCAGCAGCAGGGTGCCGACGCCCTCGGACCAGGAGGTGCCGTCGGCAGCGGAGGCGAACGCCTTGCAGCGGCCGTCGGGGGCCAGACCGCGCTGCCGGCTGAAGTCGACGAAGACCCACGGGGTGGGCATGACGGCGACGCCGCCGGCGACGGCGAGCGAGCTCTCGCCGGAGCGCAGCGACTGCACGGCCATGTGCAGGGCGACCAGCGACGACGAGCAGGCCGTGTCGACGGTGATGGCCGGGCCCTCCAGGCCGAGGGTGTAGGACACGCGGCCGGAGATGACGCTGACGAAGGAGCCGGTGCCGGTGTAGCCCTCGACGCCCTCGGGCACCTGCTGCATGGTCGACAGGTAGCCGGTGCCGGCGGCGCCGATGAACACGCCGGTCTTGGTGCCCTTGAGCGAGGTGGGGTCGATGCCCGCGCGCTCCAGGACCTCCCAGGAGGACTCCAGGACGAGGCGCTGCTGCGGGTCCATGGCCACGGCCTCGCGCGGCGAGATGCCGAACAGCTCGGCGTCGAAGTCGGCCGCGCCCTCAAGGAATCCGCCCTTGAGGAGGTACGTCTTGCCGGTCGCGCCCGGGTCCGGGTGGTAGATGCCCTCTATGTCCCAGCCGCGGTCGGTCGGGAAGTCGGCGATGGCGTCGCCGCCGGACTCCACGAGGCGCCACAGGTCCTCGGGGGAGGACACGCCTCCGGGGAACCGGCACGCGACCCCGACGATCGCGATCGGCTCGTGCTCCCGCTCCTCGACTTCACGCAGACGTTGACGAGTCTGGTGCAGGTCGGCTGCCACGCGCTTCAGGTAGTCGACCAGCTTTTCGTCATTCGTCATCTGACGCGGTCCTCCTCCGAGCAAACAACCAGTGGGATTTCGGCTGCGAGACGTTTCTCAGGAAATCCCGAGCTCGTTGTTGATGAAATCCAAGACTTCGTCAGCGGATGCCGACTCAAGACGATCGGCCGCGGTGGCTTCACGCTTTTCCGCGCCCAGCTCTTTCCACGTCGCCATGAGGCCTTCCAGGCGCCGGGAGATCACGGCCCGCTCGGCGTCGTCCGCGGCGACGGCGGCGAACGCGGACTCGATCCTGGCCAGTTCGGCGAGCAGGGCCTCGGCTCCCGCCGCCGTCTCCTCCTGCGGCGCGAGTTCGGTCAGGAGGTGGTCGGCGAGGGCGTTGGGGGTGGGGTGGTCGAAGATGAGGGTGGCGGGCAGTCGCAGGCCGGTGGCCGCGTTGAGCCGGTTGCGCAGTTCCACGGCGGTCAGCGAGTCGAAGCCCAGCTCCTTGAAGGCGCGCTCCGGGTCCACCGCGGCGGCCGAGCCGTGTCCCAGCACCGTGGCGACGTGCGTACGCACCACGTCCACCAGGGTGCTCAGCCGCTCGGGGCCCGACAGGCCGGCCAGCCGCTGCGCGAGCCCGGAGCCGCCCGCGTCTCCCGCGGCCGTGGCCTGGGCGGCCTGGGCGCGGCGCACCGGCCGGGCCGTGACCAGGCCGCGGGCCAGGGACCGGACGACCTCGCTGCCGGTGTTGGCCGCCCACGTGGCGATGTCCAGGCGGGAGGTGACCACCAGCGGCTCGTCCACCCAGCGGCCCTGGTCGAAGAGCGTCAGGCCCAGCTCGGAGGGCATCGGCAGGATGCCGGAGCGGGCCAGCCGCGCCAGGTCGGCCTGGTCGAGCTGGCCGGTGAGGTCGCTGGCCTGCTCCCAGTGGCCCCAGGTCAGGGACACGGCGGGCAGGCCCTGGGCCCGGCGGTGGGCGGCCAGCGCGTCCAGGAAGGTGTTGGCGGCCGCGTAGTTGGCCTGCCCGGGGTTGCCCACGACGCCCGCGAAAGACGAGTAGAGGACGAAGGCCGCCAGGTCCGCGTCGCGGGTCAGCTCGTGCAGGTTCCAGGCCGCGTCGGCCTTGGGCCGCAGCACGCCGGGCAGGCGCTCGGGGGTGAGCGAGCCGATGAGCCCGTCGTCCAGCGCGCCGGCCGCGTGGACCACGCCGGTCAGCGGCCGGTCGGCCGGGATCGAGGCGAGCAGGGCCGCCAGCGCGTCGCGGTCGGCGGCGTCGCAGGCGACCACGTCCACGGACGCGCCGGCCGCGGCGAGTTCCGAGGCCAGTTCGGCGGCGCCCTCGGCGCGCAGGCCGCGGCGGCTGGTGAGGACCAGGTTGCGTACGCCGTGCTCGGCCACCAGGTGGCGGGCGAGCAGCCCGCCGAGGGTGCCGGTGCCGCCGGTGACCAGCACGGTGCCCGCCGGGTCCAGCGGCTTGGGCACGGTCAGCACGATCTTTCCGGTGTGCCTGGCCTGGCTCATGTAGCGCAGCGCGTCCGGCGCCCGCCGCACGTCCCAGTCCCGTACCGGCAGCGGCTGGAGCACGCCGCTGTCGAACAGCTCGCCCAGTTCGGCGAGCATGCCGGCCACCCGGTCAGGGTCGACCTTCGCCAGGTCGTAGGCGTTGTACGTGACGCCCGGGTAGGCGGCGGCGACGGCCTCGGGGTCGCGGATGTCGGTCTTGCCCATCTCCAGGAACCGGCCGCCGCGCGGCAGCAGCCGCAGCGACGCGTCCACGAACTCCTTCGCGAGGGAGTCCAGGACCACGTCCACACCACGCCCGCCGGTGACCGCCAGGAACTTCTCCTCGAAGTCCAGCGTCCGCGACGACGCGATGTGCTCCTCGTCGAAGCCCATCGACCGCAGCGTGTCCCACTTGCCCTCACTGGCCGTCGCGAACACCTCCGCACCCCAATGCCGGGCCAGCTGCACCGCCGCCATACCCACACCGCCCGTCGCCGCGTGGATCAGCACCGACTCGCCCGCCGACAGACCGGCGAGGTCCGCCAGCCCGACGTACGCGGTGAGGAACACCGCGGGCACGGCCGCGGCCTGCTGGTACGTCCAGCCGTCGGGGATACGGGCCAGCAGCCGGTGGTCGACCACGGCCAGCGGCCCGAACGCGCCCTGCGGCACCAGGCCCATGACCCGGTCGCCCACCGCCAGGCCGGTCACGCCCGGGCCGGTCTCGGTGACCACGCCCGCGCCCTCGCTGCCGAGGGTGACCTGGCCGGGCACCATGCCCAGGCTCACCACCACGTCGCGGAAGTTGACGCCCGCGGCGCGCACCGACACCCGCACCTGGCCCTCGGCCAGCGGCTCCAGCGCCTCCGGTACGGGCAGCAGCGTCAGGCTCTCCAGCGTTCCGCCGCCCGCGGTGTCCAGCCGCCAGGCCGGCACGCCGGTCGGCGGCACCAGGCCGCCGCCCTCGGCGGCCGCCCGCGCCAGCCGGGGCACGTACACCTCGCCCTCGCGGATCGCGAGCTGCGGTTCCTCGCCCGCGAGCGCGGTGGCCACGGCCGCCGGGATGGCGGCGAGGGACTTCTCCTCGCCGTCGGTGTCCAGCAGGAGCAGCCGGCCGGGGTTCTCGGTCTGGGCGGTGCGCACCAGGCCCCACAGGCCGGCGTGCGCCAGGTCGGCCACGTCCTCGCCCGTACGAGCGGACACCGCGCCCCGCGTCACCACCACCAGCCGCGACGACCCCAGCCGGGACTCGCCCAGCCACCCCTGCACCAGGCCCAGCGCCTCCGCCGTCACCGCGTGCACCGCCGCCACCGGGCCACCCGCCGCCGCGGACGCGAAGGACGCGAACACGAACTCCGGCGCCTGCCCGCTCTGCTCCACCGCCGCGGCGAGGTCGGCCACGCCCGGGTAGGACCGCGCGTCGGACAGTTCCAGGTCGTCCGCGCCGAGCACCGCGAGCCGGTCGGAGCCGGACGGGGTGTCGGGGACCGTGAGCGGGGTCCAGTCGATACGGAACAGGGCGTCGCGGGTCGGGTCGTTGACCGCCCGCAGCTGCTCCGCCGAGATCGCCCGCAGCACCAGCGAACCGATCGACGCCACCGGCGCGCCCGTGGCGTCCGCCACCGTCACCGACACCGTGTCCTCACCCGCCGGGCGCACCCGCACCCGCAGGCTGGTCGCGCCCACCGCGTGCAGCGCCACCCCGCCCCACGAGAACGGCAGCCGGACGGCCTGGCCGGGCTCGATGTCCAGCAGCATCGGGTGGATGGCGGCGTCCAGCAGGGCCGGGTGGATGCCGAACCGGCCCGCCTCCTGCGCCTGCGCCTGCGCCAGGTCGATGTCGGCGTACACGTCCTCGCCCGCGCGCCACGCGGCGCGCAGCCCCTGGAAGACGGGCCCGTACTCGTAGCCCGCGGCGGCGACCCGCTCGTAGAAGCCGTCGACCGCGACCGGCTCGGCGCCCGCCGGCGGCCAGGCCGTCAGGTCCGCGGGCGCCGGCGTCCCGCCGCCGACCGTGCCGGTCGCGTGCTGGGTCCAGGGGGCGTCGGGGGCGGCGTCCTCGGGGCGGGAGTGGATCCGCACCTCGCGGTGCCCGCTCTCGTCGGCCGCGCCGACCGACAGCTGCACCTGCACGCCGCCGCGC
>NZ_JAVSCF010000340.1:0-5441 GCF_031932565.1 Streptomyces sp. B1866 | reverse complement strand
GGGGGCGCGCCCCGGCGTCCGGGTGCGGGCCGGGCGGGCCTGCGCGGCGATGGCCTCGCGGTAGCACTCGGCGGTCTCGCGGGCGGCCTGCTCCCAGGTGAAGCGGGCCAGCACCCGGTCGCGGCCGGCCGCGCCGAGCCGGCGCCTGAGGTCCGCGTCGCCGAGCAGGCGCACCAGCGCGGCGGCCAGCGCCCCCGCGTCGCCGGGCGCGACGGACAGACACGTCTTGCCGCCGGGGCCGGCGACCTCGGGGATGGCGCCTCCGGTGGTGGCCACCAGCGGCGTGCCGGTGGCCATGGCCTCGGCGGCGGGCAGCGAGAAGCCCTCGTACAGCGACGGCACGCAGGCGACCTGCGCGCCGCGCACCAGGTCGACCAGCTCGGCGTCGCTGATGCCCTTGACGAAGTCGACGGCGCCCTCCAGGCCGTACCGCGCGACGGCGGCGGCCACCGGCCCCTCCTCCGGCCGCTTGCCGACCACGACCAGGTGCGCCTCGGGGTGTTCGGTACGGACCTTCGCCAGCGCTTCCACCAGGTAGACCAGGCCCTTGAGCGGCACGTCGGCGCTGGAGGTGGTGACGATCCGGCCGGGGATCTCGGGCACCGAGGGGTCGGGCGAGAACAGGCGGGCGTCGGCGCCGATGTGCACGACGCGGATGCGGTCGGTGCGCACCCCGAGGTGGTCGACGATCTCCTGCCGGGAGGAGTCGGAGACGGTGAGCACCGACGGCAGGCGGCTGGCGACGCGCTTCTGCATGCGGGTGAAGGCGTACCAGCGGCGCAGGGAGGCGCGGCGCTTCCAGTCGGGCGCGGCGTCCAGTTCGAGCCGGCGGTCGACGGTGACGGGGTGGTGGATGGTGGTCACCAGCGGGAAGCCGACGCGGTCCAGGCCCAGCAGCCCGTAGCCGAGGGTCTGGTTGTCGTGGACGACGTCGAACTCGCCGCGGCGGGCGGCCAGGTGGCGGCGGGCGCGGAGGCTGAAGGTCAGCGGCTCCGGGAAGCCGCCGCCGCGCATGGACGCGAACTCCAGCGCGTCGATCCAGTCCCGGAACTCCTCGCGCCGCGGCGTGCGGAACGGGTCGGGCTGCCGGTAGAGGTCGAGGCTGGGCAGCTCGGTGAGGGTGACGCCCTCGTCCACCGCCGGGTACGGCTGGGCTCCTATGACCTCGACCTGGTGGCCGAGGCGGGCCAGCTCGCGCGAGAGGTGGCGCACGTACACGCCCTGGCCGCCGCAGAACGGGTTGCCCTTGTAGGTCAGCAGCGCGATGCGCAGCGGCCGGCCCGAGGCGGGATCGGCGGGTGGAGGCGGCGTGTGCAGCGGGACGGTTCCCATCTCCGGCGTCTCCCGCGTGGCCTCGGCGGTCACTCGCGCCCCCTTCTCGGTGCAGCTGTTGCGGGAGCGTAACCGCTCACGATTATCTAGAACAAGTTTCAGTATCGGTTGGCCCGAGAAGTCTTGAAGATACCGGCCGGAACGCTCCCCGCCGGGGACCCGGAGAGGTGATCCACGCCACTGCCAAGGCAGCGGATGACCTCCTAGTCGGTCACTGTCGGCACACCGGTGGCCGAAAGGTGCCGCCGTCGGCCGGGACGGCGCCACGGGCCCGGCGCCCGCGTTAGCCTGGAACACGTTTCAGTGACTCGCACCACTCCGGCCCGGCCTGCCATCATGCCGGTGTCCGGTTGTCCGCCGTCGTCCACGCCGCCCAGCCGTCCACGTCGTCCGCCGCCGTCCAGTCGTCCGCGGCCGTCCAGCCGTCTTCCGTCGTCCGCGCGGGACGCGCGGCCGGGTCCGCCCCGCGACGGCACAGGCGGCGCGTACGCCCCCGAGCCCTCGACCGCCGATCATCGCCTGACCCCACCGAAGTGGAACAGATGACCTCCGCCGCCAGCGCCAAGTCGGCCGCCTCCCTGCCGCTGACCGAGCGGCAGGAGGAGCGCCGCCGCGGCATCCTGCGGGCCAGTGCGCAACTGGCCAGCCGGGGCGGGTTCGACGCGGTGCAGATGCGGGAGGTCGCGGAGGCCTCGGGGGTCGCGCTCGGCACGCTCTACCGGTACTTCCCGTCCAAGGTCCACCTGCTGGTGGCCACCATGCAGGACCAGCTCCAGCGGCTGCACGCGACGCTGCGCCGCCACCCGCCCGCCCAGCCGGAGCCCGCGGCGCGGGTCGCCGAGACGCTGATGCGGGCCTTCCGCGCACTCCAGCGCGAACCGCACCTGGCGGACGCGATGGTCCGCGCCCTCACCTTCGCCGACCGGTCGGTCAGCGCGGAGGTGGACGCCGTCTCCCGGCTCACCACCGCGATCATCCTGGACGCGATGGGCCTGGAGGGACCGCCGACGGCCGAGCAGCTGTCCGCCGTGCGCGTCATCGAGCACACCTGGCACTCCAAGCTCATCACGTGGCTGTCGGGCCGCTCCTCCATCGGCCAGGTGCGCGTCGACATCGAGACCGTCTGCCGTCTCATCGACCTGACGGTCACTCCGCGCCCGGCGCACTGACGGCACTTTTCCGACAATTAACCAAAGGTTCCACCGGTGCGCCCCACGCACTGACCGGGTGGTTCGGCCCCGTGCTACCCACCGTGTACGCGACAGGCAGATCGTTTGGCTCAAAGTACGCGTTCAGGGTTCGCGCAATCCCGGTATCCATGTACGGCGCGTCTTGCGTCGCAGGACTGGCGGTACGCGGGGTGGGAGGGGACGGGACCGTGATCCGGGTGCTACTGGTACACGACTCGCATTTGTTCAGGTCGGCGCTGGCCGCGCTGGTCGGTAGCGAACCAGACATGGAGGTGATCACCGCATCGTGGCGGCACGTCCACAGCAGGGCACGGTCCGAACGGCTCCACGTCTGCGTGATGGACGCCGAGGACGCGGACTGTCCGGGGGGGCAGAGAGCCATCGGTGTGGGGGAGCTGACGGGGACACCTGACGGGCAGGGGACGGCCGACGGCGGATGCGGCCTGCTCATCCTGGCCAACACCAGGCGGCCCGGCCGGCTCCGCCGGGCCCACGAGGCCCGCCCTCTCGGCTACATCGACCGCGACGCGCCGCCGGACCGCCTGCTGGACGCGATACGGCACGTGGCGCGGGGCGAGCGGTACGTGGACGAGTCGCTGGGCTACGCCTTCCTCCAGGCCGCCGAGATCCCGCTCACCGAGCGGGAGCTGAGCGTGCTGTCGCTGGCGGCACAGGGCGCCTCGGTCGCCGAGATCGCACACAGCCTGCACCTGTCCAACGGCACGATACGGAACTACATGGCCGCGATCACCCGTAAGACGGGGGCCCGCAACCGGGTCGACGCCATACGGATATCCCAGGTGGCGGGCTGGGTCTGAACGCCGGGGCCTGGTGGCCCGGGTTCGGTCAGCGGTGGGCGCGGCCGAAGGGGGCCGACCGCGGGCGGGGGCCGGTACCCGTCTCGGTACCAGCGCCGGTGCCGGTCCCGGGACTGGCACCGGCCTGGGCTGCGCCCGGGGCCCGGTCCGAGTCCGAGGGCTGGGCCGGGTCGGCTCCGGCCAGGTCGCGGTAGAGGGCCGAGGCGGCGAGCAGGTCGGCGTGCCGGCCGCATACCGCATGGCCGCCGTCCATGACCAGCACGCGGTCGGCCCGCCGCGCCGAGCTCGTCCGGTGGGCGATGACGATCAGCGTGCTGCCGGGGCGCCGGGCGAAGGCCAGCTCCGCGCGCGCCTCGGCGGCCGGGTCGAGGTGGCAGGTCGCCTCGTCCAGCAGCACGACGGGCGCGGGCGACAGGTACGCGCGGGCCAGCGCGACGAGTTGGCGCTCACCTGCCGACAGGGCACCGGGATCGAGCGGCGTGTTCAGGCCGTCTGCGGCGCCGGGCAGGCGGTGCAGGCCGAAGGTGTCGGCGGCGGCCAGGAGTTCCGCGTCCGGCACCGGTTCCGCGTCGCCGCGCAGGTAGCAGAGGTTGTCGCGCAGGGTGCCGGAGAAGACGTACGCCTCCTGCGGGATCAGCACCCGCAGCCGGGCCAGTTCGGACGGGTCGCGGCCGGTCACGGGCACGCCGCCGAGCGCGATCCCGCCCGCGCGTGGCGGCACGAGACCGGCGATCAGCCCGGCCAGCGTCGACTTGCCGATGCCGCTGGGCCCGACCACGGCCAGGTGCCCGCCGGACGGCACGGTCAGGTCCAGGTCGCGTACGACGGGGTCGGCGAAGGGCCCGTACGCGAAGGTCACCGCGCGCAGTTCGACGGCCGGCGCGGCCTCGCGTGCGCCGCCGCCGCGGCGCTCCGGTCCGAAGGCGGCGGTCGCCGGGGCCGCCGGGGCGCCCGTACGGCCGCCGGTACGGCCCCGGAGGTCCGCGTCACCGGCCCGCCCGCGCGCGCCGCCCCCGCGGCCCGTGGCGCCGGGCTCGCCCGTACCGCCGTGGCGGGGCCCGCCGCCTCCGGGCGCGGCACCGGCACCGGCACCGAGGCCGGGGCCGCTCAGACGCCGTAGGACGACCGCGAGCCGCGAGCCGCCCGTGCCGATGGTCTGGGTGAGGTTCTGCAGGGCGGGCAGCAGCGACTGCTGGAGGTAGAGGAAGGCGGCGGCCAGCGCACCCGCCGTGACCCCGCGGTCGAGCAGCCAGGGGGCGGCCACCAGCAGCAGTACGACGGGCAGCCGACCGCCGATCCCGACGGCGAGGGAACGGGACGTCCCCCAGCGGGCGAGGGTCCGCGCGGCCCGGTACTCCGCCGCGACCCGCTCCTCCCCCGCCGCGCCGACCGCCCGCTCCGCGCCCGCCGCCGTCACGTCCCGCAGCCCGGCCGCGAGCGCGCCCAGCTCCTCGGCGACCTTCTCGTCGGCCTTGAGGAACGCCTCCTGGCGGCGGGCCATCGGCCGCAGCGTCGCCAGGAACAGGGCGAGCCCGGCGGCCAGCGGCGGCACGACGAACAGCAGCAGGGCGGGCGCGAGGGAGCACAGCCCGGCCAGCGCGCCCGCCGCGACGAACACGAAGGAGCGCGACACCAGCACCAGGCCCGCGAAGCAGTCGCGGGCGATCTCCACCTGGTGGGTGAGCCGGGAGACGGCCGCACTGTCGCCGCCCCGCGCCGCCCCGCGCCCGGCCTCCGCCACGGCCCGGCCCACGACGCGCCGTACGAGCCCGTCGCGCAGCGGCTCCACGAGCGCGGCCACCGCCCGGTAGACCCGGCCCGTGCCGTACGCGCCCGCGGCGACCGCGACCGCCGCGACCGCCAGCCACACCAGGCCCGCGGTCCGCTCGCCCGCCAGGAACCCGTCGTCGAGCGCCCGCGCGAGCGCGTAACCGGACAGGAACGTCTGCCCGGCCTCCAGCACCGACCAGGCCGCGAGCCGCGCCACCGCCCGCCGTCGGCGCCGCAGGAAGCGGAAGCCCTCCCGGTACGGGCCGGCCGGGCGGGCGGAGGCGGGGCCGCCGCCGGGGGCCGCGGTACCGGCCGCGGCGGCCGCCCGCGC
>NZ_JAVSCF010000339.1:0-5451 GCF_031932565.1 Streptomyces sp. B1866 | reverse complement strand
CCGGGCGGCGCGGGCCGCGGCCGCGGCCCGGCGCACGGCCGGGGACGACGGGCCGCTGCCGGCTCAGGCCACGTAGGTCCGCGGGCCCTCCGCCTCCGCGCCCGCGCCGGAGGCGACCAGGTCCGCGGCGGCGGCCAGCCGGACGGCCGCCTCCTCGGCGACCGCGCCGGCGACGGTGAACGGCAGCCGTACGAAACCCTCGTAGGCGCCGTCGACGCCGAACCGCGGCCCGGAGGGCACCCGCACGCCCAGCCGCTCGCCCGCCTCGGCGATGCGGGACCCGGACAGTCCGCCGGTGCGGGCCCACAAGGTCAGCCCGCCGGAGGGCACGGCGAACTCCCAGGAGGGCAGGTGGCGGCGGACCGCGGCGACGAGCGCGTCGCGGTTCTCCCGCGCCTGGGCGCGGCGCAGGGCGACGGCCTCCTCCCAGCCGCCGCCGCGCAGCAGCCAGGCGACGGCGACCTGGTCCACGACGGGCGAGCCGAGGTCGGCGTAGGCGCGGGCGGCCACGAGGCTGCGGATGACGTCCGGCGCGGCGCGCACCCACCCGATGCGCAGCCCGGCCCAGAACGCCTTGCTGGCCGACCCGAGGGTGATGACCGTGCTGCCCCCGGGGTCGAACGCGGCCACCGGGCGGGGCCGGGCGGCGTACCCGGTCCCGTCCGCGCCGTCCGCGCTCCCCGGCCCGTCCGCGCTCCGGGGGACGTCCGGGCTCCGGGGGACGTCCGGGCCGACCGGGCCGTCCAGGGACAGCTCGGCCATGGTCTCGTCGGCGACCAGGACGCTGCCCGCCGCGCGGGCCGCGCCGGCCAGTCGGCGGCGCTGCTCCTCGTCGGCGAGCGCGCCGGTGGGGTTGTGGTAGTCGGCGATGACGTAGGCCATGCGGGGCGCGGCGGCGCGCAGCGCCTGCTGCCAGGCGGGGATGTCCCAGCCCGCGAGTCCGTCCGCCATGGCCACGGGCACCAGCCGGGCGCCCGCCTCGCGCATCAACTGCAGGACGTTGGCGTAGGAGGGGGAGTCGACGGCGACCCGCTCGCCGGGCCGCACCAGGAGGCGGCAGATGGCGGCCACCGCGCCCATGGCGCCGGTGGTGACCATGATCTGCTCGGGCCTGGTGGGGACGCCGCGGGCGGTGTAGCGGTCGGCGAGGGCCTGGCGCAGGACGGGCAGCCCGGCGGGGTAGTCGCCGTGGGTGCGCGCGTACGGCGCCAGTTCCTCCAGGGCGCCGCGCATCGCGCGGGTCAGCCACGGCTCGGGCGCGGGCAGCGCGGCGCAGCCCAGGTCGATCACGGAGCCCGCGGCCTCCGGGGGCAGCGGGTGCAGGCCCCGGGTGGGCAGCGGGCTGCCCGCGGGCACGGCGGTCCAGCTTCCCGCGCCGCGGCGCGACTCCAGGAAGCCCTCGGCGCGCAGCGCCTCGTAGGCGGCGGCCACGGTGGTGCGGCTGACCCCGAGCGCCGTGGCCAGCTCCCGCTCGGCGGGCAGCCGGGCGGCGACCGGCACCCGGCCTTCCAGGACGAGCAGCCGCACGCCGTCGGCGAGGGAGCGGTAGGCCGGCACCCGGCGCGCGCCGGGGACCGCCGGCGCGGCCGCCGGGCGGCCGCCGGAGGAGCCGAGCAGGCGCGCCAGCTGCGGGGTGCCCACGGCCGAGGTCCACGGGCTCATGGCCGCGGGTCCGCCTTCCGGGCGCCACCCCGGGAATTGGCTACGGAACTGGACTGACACATGACGGAAGAATGCCACTACATAGGCCAATGGCACCAGAGTCCGAGGGCAGGAGCAGGCCACATCACGCCCGGAAAGGGCCGGACGGGAATACCGGAGAAGAGCCGGCAAGAAGAGGACAGGAAGAGGAGGGAAGGCCGCCGGGACCCGGCGGCCGGTCCGGACCGCCGCCGGTCGGACACGCAGCGCCCGCGCCTGGTCGCACACGGTGGGAGGCATGACCGGAAAGGCAAAAGATTTACCGCTCACGCATGAGGAGCGGTAGTGTACGCCCCTGACTCACCAGGTGGACCGTTACTGCGCGCTAAAGAGGCAAAAACGCTGGGTGACATCTGCTGTCAGATGTGACAAACCGGGCGCCTGTGGGTAGAACAACGGGGCGGCACGACGGGCGACGCATGTCCCTCTACGGGAATCTTCACCGCCGACCGGACGTTGACCGGATGACGACGACAGCGACACCTGTCCTGTGGGCGACAAGCCCGGGAGGCACGATTCATGAGTGAGCGAGCTCTCCGCGGCACGCGACTCGTGGTGACCAGCTACGAGACCGACCGCGGCATCGATCTGGCCCCGCGCCAGGCGGTGGAGTACGCATGCCGGAACGGACATCGGTTCGAGATGCCCTTCTCGGTGGAGGCGGAGATTCCGCCCGAGTGGGAGTGCAAGGCGTGCGGCACCCAGGCACTCCTGGTGGACGGTGAGGGGCCCGAGGAGAAGAAGATCAAGCCCGCGCGGACCCATTGGGACATGCTCATGGAGCGGCGCACCCGCGAGGAGCTGGAGGAGGTGCTGGCCGAGCGGCTGGCCGTCCTGCGCTCCGGCGCCATGAACATCGCCGTGCATCCGCGCGACACCCGCAAGTCCGCCTGACGGCGGGCGCACGCCGACCGGTATAGGCACAGCCGGACGGCCGTGACCGGGCCGGACCGGCGAGGACACGGGCCGTACGCCGCCGAGCCGTGCCGGGCGGCGTGCGGGACACACAAGGGCCGGGGCCACCGCGTGACAGGCGGTGGCCCCGGCCCTTGCGCGCGCCCACGGCCCCCGCGCGTCCACGACCCGGCGCCGACATCCGCGGGCGCCCGGCGTCGCGCTCCCGCGCGGGCGTTCCCCGGACCCGGAGAACGCCTGGTCGCGGCGCCTGTCAGTCCCTACCCGCCGACCCGCGGCCGCCGCTGTCCGGCCGTCCGGGCGCGGCGCCGTCCTCCTGGACGACCTCACCGCGGATGACCCGGCCCTCCGGCCGGTGCGCACCGCCCGCACCGAAACCGCCCGCACCGAAACCGTCCGCGCCGAAGCCGTCCGGCCCGGACCCGGCCGGCCGCGGCCCCGGGACGGCCGCGCCGGACAGCATCCGCACGAAGCGGCGCCGCAGCAGCGTCCGGACCGGTGGGAGGAGGCACAGCAGGCCCGCCGCGTCGGACACCAGGCCCGGCACCATCAGCAGCAGTCCGCCGAGCATCGTCGCCGCGTTGCCGGCGCCCGCCGACAGGTCCGCGCCGGGCCCGGCCGGAGCGGCCCCCGGCTGCATCGACGCGGCCAGGCTGCGCCAGGCCCGCCGCCCCGCGCGCCGGATCACCGCGGCGCCCGCCACCACCCCGGCCACCAGCAGCNCGGATCACCGCGGCGCCCGCCACCACCCCGGCCACCAGCAGCAGGAAGACGGTCGCTCCCCCGGCCACGTCCGCCACCACGGTCAGCAGCCAGATCTCCAGCACCAGCCAGGCCGCGACCGCCAGCGGCACGGCGGTGCGGGCGCGCGAGCGCCGGGGCCGGGTGGGGGTCCGCTGCCAGGGTGTGCCGGTCGTCATGCCTTCCAGTGTGCCGGGTCGGCCGGCACGGCCGGCGCCCGGGGCTGACGGACCGCCGCCGGCCGCAGGCCCGTACGCGCCCGGGCCGGGCCGCGGTCGCCCGGGCCGGGCGCCGTCAGCCCCGCCGCGGCCCGTCAGGCGGGCTTGCGGCCCCCAGCAGCCGGCTGACGCGGGCGTTCACACCCCAGGAGGTGACCCGCCACAGCGCCTCGACGACGATCTCGCGGCTCATCTTGCTGTCGCCCAGCTCGCGCTCGATGAAGGTGACGGGCACCTCCACCACGTGGAAGCCCGCCTTGACGGCGCGCCAGGCCAGGTCGACCTGGAAGCAGTACCCCTGCGAGTCGACCTGGTCCAGGCCGAGCCCCAGCAGGGTCTCCCGGCGGAAGGCCCGGTAGCCGGCGGTCAGGTCGCGCAGCCGGACGCCGAGCATGAGACGCGAGTAGGTGCTGCCGCCGCGCGAGATGAACTGGCGGGACTTCGGCCAGTTGACGACCCGCCCGCCGGGCACCCAGCGCGAGCCGATCACCAGGTCCGCGCCCTTCAGGGCGGTGAGCAGCCGGGGCAGTTCCTCGGGCTGGTGGGAGCCGTCGGCGTCCATCTCGACCAGCACGCCGTAGTCGCGCTCGATGCCCCAGCGGAATCCGGCCAGGTAGGCGGCGCCGAGCCCTTCCTTGCCCTTGCGGTGCAGCACCTTGACGTGGTCGTCGCCGATCGCGATCTCGTCCGCGATCTTGCCGGTGCCGTCCGGGCTGTTGTCGTCGGCGACGAGGACGTGCGCCTCGGGCACGGCCTCGCGTACCCGGGCGATGATCGGCCCGATGTTCTCCGCCTCGTTGTACGTCGGAATGATCACCAACGCCCTGCCGAGCGGACCGAATGTCCGCTCCCCCGCGTCGCTCACTGCTCCTGCTCCTTCATCCTTGTGCGTCCCAGCCGGCCGCGAGCGATCGCGGCCGCGCAGGACGCAGCGCCCACCATAGCGAGCGCCCATTCGGGCGCCGCACCCACGTGGTCGGCGACAGTGGTCTGGTCACGCAACGGTATGCGTGCGGTCAGTACATCCCGCGTGAATTCCCTCGTCTGCCGCTCGATCGTGCCGTCGGGTGCGACGACGGCACTGATGCCGCTGGTGGCGGCGGTGACCACCGCCCGGCCGTGCTCGACCGCCCGCAGCCGGGACATCACCAGCTGCTGCTCGGGCAGACCGGTACGGCCGTAGGTGGCGTTGTTGGTCTGTACGACGATGGCGCGGGCGCCCGCGTTCACCGTGTCGCGCACGATCCCGTCGTACGCGACCTCGAAGCAGATCACGTCGCCGAGCCGGGCCGGGCCCACCCGCAGCAGCCCGGCGTGGTCGCCGGGGTAGAAGTCGCGCGGGACGCGCTTCAGACGGCTGACGACCTTGCTGAGCTGCGCTCGGAAGGGCACGTACTCGCCGAACGGTACCGGGTGCTGCTTGGTGTACGACGCGCCGGGGCCGGTCCGCGGGTCCCACACGATGCCCTGGTTGAGGACGTACCCGTCCTTGGTGGAGTGGTCGACCAGGGCGCCGACGAGCACCGGCACGCCGATCGCCCGCACCGCCGCGTCGATGCGGGCGTACGCCTCCGGGTACCGGTAGGGGTCGAGGTCGGAGGCGTTCTCCGGCCAGATCACGAGGTCGGGCCGGCGCGCCCGGCCGGCCCGGACCTCCCGGGCCAGGTCCTCGGTGGCCTTCGCGTGGTTGCCCAGGATCTGCATCGGGCGGCCGAGGAAGTCCATGCCGGGCCGCTCCACGTTCCCCTGGACGACGGCGATGTCCACGGTGTCCGCGGCCCCGGTGGGTACGGGCACGGCGTACCCGGCGGCGGCCGCGGCGGCGGCCAGGACCAGCGCGGCGGCGGCGGGCCGGGCCGCGCGCCCGGACGGCGCC
>NZ_JAVSCF010000338.1:0-5495 GCF_031932565.1 Streptomyces sp. B1866 | reverse complement strand
GGAGAGGTTGCCGGAGTACGGTTCCAGGGGCTCGAACCCGGCATCGCGCATGCCCTTCTCGGCCCAGGCGGCGGTGACCTCGCGGTGCGAGCGCTCCTCGGCGTCTTCCAGGTCCTGCGGGTCTTCCGGGTACGGGTCGGGCTCGGGGTCCGGGGGCGGTGGGGTGTCGGCGGCCGGGCCGGTGAGGGGGCTGGGCCCGCCGATGACCAGCCCGAGGCTGACGGCGCGCCGGTGGTGGCAGGCGCAGCCGCACCGGGTGGTGCCCTGGGCGCGGCACAGGGCGTGGCCCTCGGGGACGCGGTCGCGGGGGCGTACGGCCGCCGCGCACGGGGCGGAGAACCATACGGCCGCCGGGGCTGGGGCGGCCGTCTTGCGCCGGGTCACGGGGTGCCGCCCTTCCGGCAGCGGGGCCCGCTGCCGCCGCCCTGGTCCGGGCCGGGGGCGTCGGGGTGGTCGCCGCCCCGTTCCCGACCGCTGGTGCTGCTGGTGCTGCTGGGGCCGCCCAGGCGTCGGCCGAGTTCGTCGGCGACGGTGACGGACGCGCGGAGGGATTCGCGGAGTTGGCGGTTCATGGTGCGCATCTGGTGGGCGGTGATGTGGGCGTTGCCGAGGGTGGACCACATGTGGCCGATGAGGATGGTGGCCATGCGCAGCCGTTCGGCGATGTCGGGTCCGTAGGGCGCGGGGTGCCTCAGCCGGGAGGCGCGGGCGTCGATCGTGGCGAGTACGTCGCGCAGGGCGTCGGTCAGCTCGGCGGCGTACTCACGGAGCACGAACGGCGCTTCGCCGTTGTCGAGGGGTTCCGCCGCCGTTCCGGACGGCGGGGCGGCCTCCAGGAGCCGGTGGGCGCGGCTGACGTTGGCGGCCTCGGTGGCCCTGGCCACCGTCTCCAGCATGGCCGCGGCGCGCAGGTCGGCGTCCGTGTCGTCGTAGTCCTGGCCGTTGGAGTGGGCCAGGTACAGCGGGGTCCGGTCCGGCCGCCGCCTGGGAGTCGGGCTCACCGGGAGACCACCACCCCGTGGATGCGGCGCGGCCCGGTGTCGATCCCGTACGACGCCAGCCACGCGTCCCGCCGCCGCTGCCGCTGCGCGCGCCGCTCGGCCCGGCTCGCGGCCCGTTCCGCCCGTGCGGCCTGCTCGCGGGCGGCGAGTTCCCGCTCGTGCGCGATGACGAACGCGCGCACCAGCGGCTCGTCCACCGGCCAGAACACGTCGTCGGCCGGGTCGGGGGCGAGCCTGGGCAGGCTCAGCGTGGGCGTGTCCGCCGGTACGGCGCCCTTGGGCGACGCGACGGCGGCCCAGGCCCCGGCCGTTCCGGTCAGCGTGACGGTCGCGCGTGGTGCGGGAACGGGGGTTCCGCCGATCCGGTGGCGTCCTGGCGTTCGGCGTCCGAAAACCCGCTTCAACCAACCGGTGAGACCTCCGGTAAGTTTTCTCATTGTCGTCAGCCCTCTCTGTTAGCTGTCGGCCATGCCCCCGGACGTGGCTGCGTCGCGGGGGTCCCTCCTGTCGGCCCTGGCGCCTCTCCCGTATGAATATCCGACTAGTTCGAACACGTGCGAAGGTGGAACTTCGGCGAGGTCCGAGGGGTCTTACTTTTCGTACTTCAACGGTGGCGCATGCGGGGTAAGTTGAACCACCACGAGCTGTTGTCCCAGCGTCAGACAACAAGGGGGGCCGATATCTCCGAACAGGTGAACGAGGATCGAGAGAATGCGCGAGACGCCCTCAGTCACGCCCTGAAGACCTTCAGGGACCAGTCGGGGAAATCGCTGAGCCAGGTGGCGGAGGACACCGGGTACGACCGGACGTACCTCAACAGGTTGGAAAACGGCGAACGGCTGTCCAAGCAGACGTTGATGGAAGACCTCGACGCCTACTACGGAACCGGGAAGCTGCTGGTCAAGCTCTGGAAGATGGCCCGGGATGACATCATCGCGGACAGGTTCAGGCTGTTCGTCCAGTACGAGTCGACCGCCGTCATCATGCACAAGTACATGACGGCCATCCCGGGGCTGCTCCAGACCGAGGACTACGCGCGCGTTCTTCTCTCCTCGGCCCCGAACAACTGGAGTCCCGACGAGTTGGAAGCTCAGGTGGACATTCGCGTCAGTCGCAAGGACATCCTGCACCGGGACCCGCCGCCGAGCCTGCGTGTCATCCTCGACGAGTGCGTACTCAGGCGCGCCACGGTCGACCCCAGGACCTGGCAGGATCAGCTCGCGCACCTGGTGGAGTCCGCTGAACAGCCGTCGATAGTGCTCCAGGTCCTACCGTTCGCCGCCGGGGTGCATGACCTGATGGGCGGCTCCCTGTCGCTCCTGTGGCAGGCGGACGGGACGGGCGTTGCCTACTTCGAGGGCAGCAAGTCGGGCCAGTTGATCGAGGATCCGGAGGAGGTGTCGCAGCACCGACTGTCCTACGATCGCGTACGGGACTCGGCGCTGTCGCCGTCTGCCTCGGTGGACTTCATCCGGAACATCATGGAGGGCAACGGATCATGAACACCCCCGACCTCAGCACCGCCGTGTGGCGCAAGAGCAGCTACAGCAACGGGGGAGATGCAACCTGCGTTGAGGTCGCCGACGACTTTCCCGGTGTCGTACCGGTCCGGGACAGCAAGGCCCCNCTTTCCCGGTGTCGTACCGGTCCGGGACAGCAAGGCCCCCCACCGCCCGGCCCTCGTCTTCCCGGCGGGTTCCTGGAGTGCCTTCGTCACCACCGTCAAGGACGGCGAGCTGCCCGCCGCCTGACGCCCCGCGCGGGCTATCAGCACCACCGGTTCCCGTCAGAACTCGCCTGAGGAGTGCCAGTGAACGAGATGCCCAACCTGACTGCCGCCGTGTGGGTCAAGTCCTCCCACAGCGGTCCAGAAGGTGGCCAGTGCGTCGACTTCTCCCGCACCTTCGCGGCGAACGGCGTTGTCCCGGTCCGCGACAGCAAGACCCCGCGGGGCCCGGCCCTGGTCTTCCCGGCCGGTGCCTGGAGCGCCTTCGTCACCACCGTGAAGGACGGCGAGCTGACCCACCGGGTCTGACCGCCGACGACGTGCGCGCCCCGCCCCGGCTCCCCCGAGCCGCAGGCGGGGCGCCGACGTCACCAATGAATCGACGGACGGCGGCAGGCCGGGACGCTCAGCCGTCGAGCGCCCTGCGCAGGTACGCGGCGGTGTCGGCGAGCGGTACCTGAGTCTGCTCGCCGGATTCCATGTTCCGCAGGGTGACCTCTCCGGCGGCCTGCTCGTTGTGGCCGTAGAGCAGTGCGAAGCGAGCGTTCTGGTCGTTGGCCCACTTGAGCTGCTTGCCGAGCTTCATCGAGGTGCCCAGGTAGGTGCCTACCCGTAGCCCTTCGGCACGGAGTTCTGCGGCCAGTCGCATGACGGCCTCCTCGCCGCCGAGAACGGTCAGCGCCACGTCGAGGCCGCGCCGCTCGGTGCGCTGGGCGGCTTGGACGGCCAGGATGCGCTCGACGCCGATGGACCCGCCGCAGGCGGGAACGTCCGGACCGCCCAGGGATGCCACCAGGTGGTCGTAGCGCCCGCCCGCGGCGACCGAGCCCGGATAGCCTGCGGCTTCCACCTCCCAGATCGGCCCGGTGTAGTAGTCCAGCCCACGGACCATCCGGGGGGCGAAGGTGACGCGTCCCTCGGGCAGTCCGGCGGTCAGCTCCAGCAGCCGGTCAATCTGGGCCAGCCCGTGCTTGCCACGTTCTGCGGAGTCCAACTTCTCGCGGATTCGATCGGGGCTGTCGGCTGCCACGTCGCTGACCAGGTCCTCAGCGGTCGCCGGTGTCACACCGCGCTCCACGAGTTCCTTGACGACGGCCTCGTTGCCGATCTTGTCGAGTTTGTCGAGGGTGGCGAGTACGGCGTCACCGAGAGCGGGGGCGATGCCGTACACCTCCAGCAGGCCGTGCAGGGCTTCGCGGCTGTTGACCAGGAATCGGAAGTCATCGACCCCGATGGCCTCCAGTCCTTCGGAAATGGCCCACACGATCTCGGCATCGGCCAGTGCGGACGTAGAGCCCACGGTGTCGATGTCGCACTGTACGAACTCGCGGAAGCGTCCTTCCTGGGGGCGGTCGGCCCGCCAGACCGGGCCGATGGCGTACCGCTTGTACGGGGCGGGCAGCTTCGCGCCGTAGGTTCCCATGACGCGGGCGAGAGGCACGGTGTGGTCGTAGCGCAGGGCGAGGTCGGCCTGGCCACTGGCTTCGTGGACACCGCGCCGCATGATCTTGAACAGGAGTTGGCTGGCTTCCTCCCCGTATTTCCCGGTGAGTACGTCCAGGCGCTCGAACGCCGGGGTCTCAAGAGGATCGAACCCGTACTTCTCGAAGACTCCCGCGACGGTGTCGAGCACCGCTTTGCGGCGTCGTACCTCGTCGGCGAGGAAGTCCCGGGTTCCTGAGGGTGCCTGGGCGGCCTGGCCCATTGATGTGATCCTTCTGCTACGTCGCGTGATATTCCCTGATCGGCGCGTATCGTACTGCTCCCGCGTCGCCGGGCGCATCGTGGTGCCCCCCGCCTGAGCGCGGAGGATGTCAGGAGGCCGCCCGCCGGACCAGCGGGCGGCCTCCTGCCCCGTCCTGGCGGCCGTGCGTGGAGCCGGGGACCGCGTCCGGTCAGGCGATGCCGCGTAGGTGGTGCTCGATCAGCTCGACGTCTGCCGCGTCCTTCGGTCGGCCGAACGCCTTCTTCCACTTCAGCACCTCGGTCAGCGGCGCGAAGGGAACGCCGTCGATCGTCTCGGCGGCGGCGATGATGTCCTCCGGGGCCGGGTTGTAGTCGCCGTAGTCCCACGTGTCGAAGACCTCGAAGACGCCCCGGGCCAGGTGCCGGGACCCGCCGGAACCCTTCTCCTCCCAGCCGTCGGCCTTGAGCGCTTCGTACAGTGTGGAGGTCACGAACAGGTCGATGTCCGTTGTCTCGCGTATGCCGTGCGCCATGAGCGGGGCGCCGCCGAACACGACGTAGTGGCCGGTGGGTAGGCCCAGGCGTCGGACCGCGTCGAAGATGTCCACGGCGGAAGGTTAAACAGTTCGGCCGCCTGCCTGGGTGCGCCCGGGAGGGTGACTATCACCAGTTGCGGCACCGGCTGGGCTCCCTGGGCAAGGGATCGTCATCCCTGATCGTGGCTGTCGGGGATCTGCCGACGGATCTCCTGCGCCTCCGCTGTGCGGCCGAGATCATCCAGCACGTCAGCCTGTACGCCCAGGGCGGTGTGCAGACGGGCGAGGAACACGGCAGGCGTCTGCTCAGCCCGTGTACGGAACAGGACCACGGCCTCCCGCACGTCTCGAAGCGCACGCAGCAGCTCACTGTCCTCACCTGCCCGCAGATTCGCCGAAACCCACAGCGACGTGGCGAGGTCGGGTTCGTGGGCGGCGGGGTTGGCGGCGGCGAGGCGGCGGCGGATGGTGACCGCTTCCTCGATGGCGGCCAGTCCCTCCTCCCGCCTCCCTCCGTACGGGAGTGTCCAATAGACGGCGGATCCG
>NZ_JAVSCF010000337.1:0-5588 GCF_031932565.1 Streptomyces sp. B1866 | reverse complement strand
CCCGTACACCGCTCGTACGCCGCCCGCGCCGCGCACCCCGGCCCCGCGCCGCACGCCCGCGCCCCGGGCCGCCGCTCGGAGCCGCCCGCCGGCCCGGACCCGCCCGGACCTGCCGGACGCCCGCCGAAAACGGTCAACGCGGAAACCGACCCCGTTTGCGCCTCTCTTACCGGCGGTGTTTGATAGTACAGACACGACAAATATGGCAAATGCGGCGTATGCGGCGGCGGTATTACCCCACTGACCCGCCCATTTGATCGCCGATTCTCCCGCGCGTGAGCCCTTCCGGGCACCCGCGCGAGCCGGTCGGCGAATCCCGCGGAACCGAGTCGACAGCGGACCGGACATGGCCGACAGCGAGTGGCAGGGCGCCGAAGGACGACGGCGCGCCGACAGACCCGACCGTACGCGCGAGGAGCGCGCGAGTGAGGGCGGACCGGCACCGTCGCCCGTCCCTCTGGCGCAGGCGATGCGCAGCGTCACCGAGGAGATGACGCTGCTGCTCGGCAAGCCACCCGAGGCGGTGTCCGCGGTCAAGCGGGAGGGCGACGGCTGGCAGGCCGACGTGGAAGTCCTGGAGATCGAACGGGTGCCCGACACCATGAGCGTGATGGCGAGCTACCACGTGACCCTCGACGCACACGGCCGGCTCATGGAGTACGAGCGCCGCCGCCGGTACGCCCGGGGGCAGGTCAGCCGCTGACCCGCGCGACCGCGACGCCACCGCGTCACGCCGCCCGGCGGCGCGGTCGGGCGGCGACGCGGGGCGGCGCGCCCGACGCGCGACGGGCCACGGGGAACCCAAGGAGCCGGAAGGGGATCATCGTGACTGTAGTGCCGCAGCAAGGCGGCCAGGTTTCGGCAGGTGGCAGTGGAGGGCTGTACGACGTCCTGGAGCTGATCCTGGACCGGGGCCTGGTCATCGACGTGTTCGCCCGCGTGTCCCTGGTGGGCTTCGAGATCCTCAAGGTCGACGCGCGGGTCGTGGTGTCGAGCGTGGACACCTACCTGCGCTTCGCCGAGGCGTGCAACCGCCTGGACCTGGAGGCCGGCCGCAAGGCGCCCCAGCAGCTCACCGACGTGGTGGGCGACGCGGTCGAGGGAGGCGCGCACGGCAAGACCAAGGGCGCGCTGACCGGAGCCGTCGACGCCTTCACCGAGACCCTGCGCTCGGGCGGATCGCGCGACGAGGAGGAAGCCGAGGTCCGCAGGGCCCGGCGTCCCACGAAGCACAGAGAGGACTAGGGCGATGTCCGTGTACGTCTACGCCATCACCGGCGCACAGCACTCCGCGCGGCTGGACGACCTGCACGGCGTCGGGGAGGGGGAGCCCCCGCTGCGCACCGTCGCCTCCGGCCCGCTCGCCGCGTGCGTCAGCGACGCGCCCGAGGACCTGCGCGGCAAGCGACGGGACCTGGCCGCCCACCACGCCGTACAGGAGCGGCTGCTGGCCGAGGGGCCGGTGCTGCCGATGCGCTTCGGGCTCGTCGCGCCGGACGACGACGCCGTACGCGCGGCGCTCGACGAGAACGCCGAGGAGTACACCAGGCGGCTGGCGGAGCTGCGCGACCGCGTCGAGTTCAACCTCAAGGCGTCCCAGGAGGAGGAGACGGCGCTGCGCCAGGTCGTCGCGGACTCCGAGGAGGTCCGGCGGCTCAGCGAGGTGACCCGGGGCGGCGGCGGTACGCACGAGGACCAGCTGCGGCTCGGCGAGCTGATCGGCCGGGAGCTCCAGGCCCGCCAGGAGGCCGTCGCGGACGACGTGCTGGCGGACCTGCGCTCCTACGTCGACGCGGAGAAGCGGTCCGCGGCCGGCCAGGACCGGTTCCTCAACGTGTCCTTCCTGGTGCACCGGGACCGGATCGAGGACTTCGCCGCGGCCGAGCAGCGGCTCGCCGAACGGTACGCGCCGCTGGTGCAGTTCCAGCTGCGCGGCCCGCTGCCGCCGTACAGCTTCGTGTGACACCGCCGCGCCGCCCGCCGACGAGGAGCACCCGACCGGGTGGCGCGGCCGGGAGGAGGGAGCCCCGCGATGGGCCTGCTGACTCGCCTGCTGACGTTCCCGGCCGAGCCGGTGCGGGGCGTGGGCTGGGTCGTCCGGCGCGTGGTCGAGGCGGCCGAGCAGGAGCTGTACGACCCGGCGCCCGTGGAGCGGGAGCTGGCGGAGCTGGAGGGGGCGCTGCTGGAGGGCCGGATCGACGAGGAGGAGTTCGACCGGCGGGAGGACGAGCTGCTGGACCGCCTGGAGGCCATCAAGGCCGCACGGCGGGAGCGCGGGCTCGGCTGACCGGCTGCCGGACTCGACAGAGTCCGGGCTTGACAGAGTCCCTTGACAGAGTCCAAGGAGGAGCACGACATGACGGGCAACGGCAAGCTGTGCGCCGCGGTGGTGGGCGGCTATGTGCTGGGCAGGACGCGCAAGGCCAAGCTGGCCCTCACGGTGGGCATGTGGCTCGCGGGCCGCAAGCTGCCGCTCGACCCCCAGCAGCTCGGCAGGGCGCTGGCGGAGTCCCCGGTGATCGGCGGCCTCGGCGGCCAGGCCCGCGAGGACCTGGTGCGAGCGGGCAGGACGGCCGCGACGACCGTGCTGACGAAGCGGGCGAGCGGCCTGGCGGACGCGCTGCACGAGCGCACGGTGGGCCTCCAGGAGCGCGACCGCGCCCCGGACACCGAGGCCGCCGACGACGCCAGGGCCGAAGAGGACACCGACGAGGACACCGAGGCCCGGACCGCCGGGTCCGCCGGGTCCGCCGGGTCCGCCGGGTCCGCCGGGTCCGCCGGGTCCGCCGGGTCCGCCGGGTCCGCCGGGTCCGCCGGGTCCGCCGGGTCCGCCGAGGAAGAGGAACCAGAGGCGGCCCCGGAGCCGTACGACGGGCAGGGCGCGGCGAGCGCGGCCTCGCGGCGGCAGGCGGCGCGGCGACGCGCGGCCCGTGCCGCCGCGGCATCGGCCCGGACCGCCTCGGGCGGCGCGGCGCGGACGCGCCGTACCGCCGCGGCCGTGGGCGTGCCCGGTGCCGCCGGACGCGGCGAGTCGGGACGCCAGGCCGCCGGCCGGCGGTCGGGCGGCAAGAGCGGGAGGTCGGCGCATGGCTGACAGGGACAGCGGCAGGAACGGCGCGCACGGCGGCGGGGACCGGGACGACCCGGCCGGGCGGTCGGCCTCGGCGCGGCTCATCGAGGAGCTGGAGAAGTACCTCCAGGCCCGTGCGCAGCACGCCCTCGGCGGCGTGGTGCACCGGATCGACGACGCGGCCGGCCGGCTGGCCGAGCCCGGCACGGGGGTCGGCTCGGTGCTGGGCGGCGTGGCCAAGGGCGTCGTACGGGACGCGGCGCAGCAGGGCGGCGGGGCCCTGGACCGGGAGCGGCTGAAGGAGACCGTGAAGGACAGCCTGAAGCAGACCGTGAAGCAGAACATCAAGGACAGCCTGAAAGCGAACGTGAAGGACAAGGTGAAAGCCGTCTTCGGGCGCGGCGGCAAGAAGCGCGGAGGCGCGGGCAAGAGCGTGACCATCGTGGAGGACATCGACATCGGGCTGCCGGTCTCGGACGTCTACAACCAGTGGACCCGCTTCCCGGAGTTCGCGTCCTTCGCCAAGGGCGTGGTGGGCGTCGACCAGGACGACGAGACGACCAGCGGCTGGCACGTGAAGGTCGGCCGCTCGCACCGGAGCTGGAAGGCCCGCGTGACGGAACAGGTGCCGGACGAGCGCGTCGCGTGGACCTCCGAGGGGCCCAAGGGCACGACCAAGGGAACCGTGACCTTCCACCCGCTCGGCGCCGACCTCACCAAGGTGCTGCTGACCATGGAGTACGTCCCCCGGGGCCTGTTCGAGAAGACCGGCAACATCTGGCGGGCCCAGGGCCGGCGGACGCGCCTGGACCTGAAGCTGTTCCGCACGTACGTGACCGCGCGCGGCGAGCAGGAGGAGGGCTGGCGCGGCGAGATCCGCGACGGCGAGGTGGTCCGCACGCCGGAGGAGGTCGAACAGGCCGAGGCCGAGCGGGACGAGGCCGAGCGGGAGCCCGGACGGGCCGGAGAGCGGGCGGCGGACCGCGAGCCGGAGCCCGATACCGCCTACGACCAGGACGACCAGGACGACACCGCGTACGACGAGGCGGACACCGGATACGCGGGCGGCGAGGCGGCCGACGCCCAGGAGGGCACCGCGGCGACGCGGCGCCCGCGCGGCCCCCGTCGGCGNGCGCCCGCGCGGCCCCCGTCGGCGGCCCGCCCAGGAGCCGCCCGCCCAGGAGCCGCCCGCCCAGGAGCCGCCCGCCCAGGAGCCGGAGGAGTACGAGTACGAGAACCAGGCGTACGTCGAGGACGAGGACGAGGAGTACGACGAAGCGGACGAGGCGCCCCGGGCCGGGAGCCGGCGCGGCGCGGCCGAGGAGGCGGACGAGGACGCCGGCGCGTACGCGGACGCGGAGGACTACGCCGACGCCGAGGACTACGCCGACGAGGACGCCGAAGCCGAGGCCCACCCGGCCCGCCGGGACCGCGAGGGCGGCGGCGGGTACGGGCGCCGCGCGCCGACGACGAGGCGCTGAGCGGCCGCCGGGAGCGCAGGAGGGGAGGTAGAGCGTCGTGTCGGATCTGGGCAGGCCCGTTCCGCGCCCCGGCCAGGCCGCTTCGCCGTACCAGCAGGGGACGGCGGCCAACCTCGCCGACATCCTCGAACGCGTCCTCGACAAGGGCATCGTCATCGCCGGCGACATCCAGATCAACCTGCTGGACATCGAGCTGCTGACCATCAAGCTGCGGCTCCTGGTCGCCTCCGTCGACAAGGCCAAGGAGATGGGCATCGACTGGTGGGAGCACGACCCCTCGCTGTCCTCCCGGGCCCGGGAGGAGCAGTCCGGCCGGCCGGCCCTGGCGGAGGAGAACCGCAGGCTGCGCGCCGAGGTGGAGCGGCTGCGCGAGCGGCCGGCCGTGCCGCCGCCCGCGCCGCGCGAGGTGGCCGCCGCCGACGAGTACGAGACCGCCACCGAGTACGAGACCTACGAGTACGACTACCCGGAGCGGGACGCGGGCGAGGAGGACGTCCGGCCCGAGGCGCCGCCGCCGAAGCGCCCGCGCAAGCCGGCGAAACGGGCTCCTCGGGGCGGCGGTGACCGATGAGCGGCGACCTGAGCTACAGCTACGCGGTGACACGCGCGGACGACGGTCTGGCCGAGGAGCTGGGCCGCGTGCGCGGGGTGGCGGGCGCGCCCGTGCGCGTGGTCGGGCCGGAGGCCGGACCGGGCCTGGCGGTGGCCGTGAGCCCGGTTCCGGAGCGGGACTTCGACGAGCGGGCGCTGAAGGCCCGGCTGGAGGACCTGGAGTGGCTGGAGGCCGTGGCCCGTGCGCACCACGCCGTGGTGGAGGCGATCTTCGCCCGCGCCGTGGTGCTGCCGCTGCGGCTCGCGACGATCCACCGCGACGACGAGCGGGTGCGGGCCATGCTGCGCGAGCGGGAGGCGGAGTTCGGCGCGCTGCTCGACCGGCTCGCCGGGCACGTGGAGTGGGGCGTGAAGGTCTACGCCCTGCCGGCGCGGCGGCCCGCCCGCGCGCCCGGCGCCGCGCGCGGCGGCGCTCCCGGCGGGCC
>NZ_JAVSCF010000336.1:0-5662 GCF_031932565.1 Streptomyces sp. B1866 | reverse complement strand
GGCCGGAGCCGCGTCGCGCCGCGCGGTCACCGGGGCGCTCCCGCCACGGCGGCCCGCGCCCGGCCGAACGCCGCCGCGAACTCGGCCACCTGCCGCCCGACCACCGCCAGCCGCTCCTCGTCGCCGTCCTCGGCGCCGTCCTGGCCGCCCGTACGCGGCCGGGACGGCCCGGTGCGCACCGTGACGCCCAGCGGCGTCGGCCAGCCGCGCAGCGCGTGCACGATGGACCGCAGGGACACCAGCGTCGTCCCGCCGGTCTGCCGGCCCGCCGCGGTGACCACGCAGCCGACCGCCCGTCCGTCGAGGTAGGGCCGCGCGTCCTCGCGCAGGTCCTCCAGGTGGTCCAGCGCGTTCTTGACCATCGCGGACACGCCTCCGTGGTAGCTGGGGCTGGCGACGATCACGCCCTCGGCCCGCGCGGTCGCGTCCAGCAGCTCGCACACGGCCGCGCAGCGCGCGGCCGGGCCCGGCCGGAACAGCGGCAGCCCGCCGAGGAACGCGCCGCCGAACAGCCGGGTGTCCGCCCCGGCCCGCTCGGCGCCGCCCAGCGCCAGCACCAGCGCCCGCTCCGTCGCGGACCCGGGCGCGCCGGAGCCGCCGATCCCTATGACCAGGGGCCGCGCCCCGCGCACCCGTCCGGACCCGGCCATCGCCGCCGCCACGGCTCAGCCGTCGGCGCGGCGCACGCTGAGCGGCCGCATGTCGGTCCAGACCCGTTCGATGTGGGCCAGGCACTCGTCCCGGGAACCGGCGTGGCCCTCGGCGCGCCACCCGTCGGGCAGTGGCGCCGACGCGTCCCAGATCGAGTACTGCTCCTCGCCGTTGACGACCACCAGGTACCGCTCCTCGCTCATGGCGCTCCCTTCCGCGGCCGCCTCGCGCGGCCGCTCGCTTCCCGTACACCGGTCCGGCCCGTCACCCCGGTCCGGCCCGTCACGCGCGGGACGGCCGCGCGTCCGGGGGCGGCAGCAGCCGCCTGCGGACGAAGAACCGCAGCATGCGCGTGAAGTAGGCGGCGTTCAGCGGCGGCGCGGCCGCCGCGGCCGGGTCGGCGAGCGCCGCGACGTTGCCGCAGTCCACCGCGGGCATGGCCCGGTCCGGCTGGTCGCCGAGCATCGCCATCAGCGGCGCCAGCGCGTTGTCCTCGCCCTCCCGGTCCACCCGCTCCACCAGCGCCCGCCGCCAGGCGTCGAACGGCACGGCGGCCACCGGATAGCCGAACTCCCGGACCAGCACGAAGATCTCGTTCCACGCCAGCGGCCGCGGGTCCACCGTGTGGAAGGTGCGGCCCCGGGCCTCCGGGCGCAGCGACAGGTCGACCACGAGCCGGGCCAGGTGGTCCACGGCGCCCACCGACAGGTCGTACGCGCGCAGCGGCGCCAGGCCCAGTTGCACGCACCCCTGGATCACCTTCGTGACGTAGTCCTCGCTGTTGGCCGCGCCGCTGCGGCTGTCGCACAGCACGCCCCCCGCGCGGTAGACCGACACCGGAACGCCGCGCCCGCGCGCGAGGCCGACCAGCCCCTCGGCGACCCACTTGCTCTGGCTGTACGCGGTGTCGTGGCCGACCGGCGGCGGCAGCGGCGCGTCCTCGCGCAGCGTGCCGCGCGGGTCGGCCATGGCCCCGGCGAGCACGGCCAGCGTCGAGATGTGGTGCACGGGCTTGAGCCGGGTACGGGCGGCCAGGCGCAGGATCTCCTGGGTGCCCAGCACGTTCGCGGCCTTCAGCGCCCGGTACGGGCGGACGAAGTTCACCCAGGCCCCGCAGTGGTAGACCGCGTCGACCTCGGCGGCGAGCGCGTCGAAGGCCGCCGCGTCCAGGCCGAGCAGCGGCCGGGCCAGGTCGCCCACGACGACCCGCAGCCGCGCCGGGTCCGGGACCGGCAGCCCGTACGAGTCCAGGGCGGCCCGCACCCGCTCGGCGCCCTCGGCCGGGCCGCCCGCGCGGACCAGGCACAGCACGTCCGCGCGGGTGCGCGCCAGCAGTTCGGCGCACAGGAACGCGCCGACGAAGCCGGTGGCGCCGGTCAGCAGCACCGCCTCGGGCGGCCCGGCGGCGGGCCCGGGCAGCCCGGCGGCGCCGATGTCCGCGTCCAGCGCCACCTCCGCGGCCAGGTCGGGGCCGGGCGGCTCGGCGGGCTGCCCGCTGAGGAGCCGTTCGACCAGTGCGGCGAGTTCGCCGACCGTGGGCGCGCGCAGCACGTCCCGGGCGGCCAGTCCGTCGGCGCCCGCGCGGCGCAGCTGGCGGGCGGCCTGGGTGACCAGCAGCGAGTGCGCGCCCAGGTCGAACACGTCGTCGTCCACGCCGATGCCGTCCAGGCCCAGCAGGTCGCACCACACGCGCGCGACGCGGCGCTCCCACCCGGTGCGCGATTCGGCGGGGCCGGGGCCGGCGGGGCCGGGGCCGGCGGCCTCCCCGGCGTCGGCGGGGGCCGGGGCCGGGGCCGGGGCCCCGTCGGGCGCCACCCAGTGGCGGCGGCCCTGGAACGGGTAGCCGGGCAGGGTGACCCGGCGCGGTACGGCCGGCGCGTGGAAGGCCCGCCAGTCCACCGGCACGCCCGCCTGCCAGAGCCTCCCCACCGCGGTCACCAGGTGGGCCAGGTCGGGCACCGGGTCGCGCGGCAGGCCCATGGTGGACACCGCCACCGGCGGCGGGGCCAGCCGCTGCGCGGCGGCCAGCGCGGTGAGCGCCCGGCCGGGGCCGACCTCCAGCAGCACCCGCCCCGGCCGGTCCAGCGCCGTACGGACCGCGTCGGCGTACCGTACGGGCAGCCGCAGGTGCCGCGCCCAGTAGCCCGGGTCGGTGGCCTCCTCGGCGGTGATCCACGTGCCGGTGACGCCGGAGACGAACGGCAGCCGGGGCTCGGCGGGGGACAGCCGCTTCACGCGCGTGGTGAACTCGTCCAGGTAGGGCTCGACCATCCACGAGTGGCTGGCCACCGGCACGCTGACCTTCCGGCAGTCCACGCCGTCGCCGCGCAGGCCGTCCGTCAGGGCCGCGATGTCCTCGTCGGGCCCGGCGACCACCGTCAGGTCCGGCGCGTTGACCGCCGCCACCGACACGCGCGGGGGCAGCAGCGGCGCGAGCCGGTCCTCGGGGAGCTGGACGACGAGCATGCGGCCCGGCGGCATCCGGGCGAACAGCTCCCCGCGCGCGAGCGTGATCTCCAGCGCGTCGGGCAGCGTGAACACCCCGGCCAGGCACGCCGCGACGTACTCGCCGAGGCTGTGCCCGACCAGCGCGGCCGGCCGCACGCCCCACGCCATCAGCTGCCGGGCCAGCGCGTACTCGACGGTGAACAGCGCGGACACCACGCCCGGGCCCTGCCCGCGGCCCAGGGTGGCCGCGCCGCCCGCCAGCTCCTTGCCCGCCAGCGGCGGGAAGGCGGCGGGGAACAGCAGGCGGCGCAGGTCGAACCCGAGCCGCGGCGCGAGGAGTTCCGCGCACCGGTCGACCTCGGCGCGGAACACCTCCTCGCAGCGGTAGACGTCCAGGCCCATGTCCGGGTGCTGCATGCCGCCGCCGGGGAAGGTGAACACCGCCTCGCCCGGCCCGCCCTCCGGCGCGCCGCGGGTCACCAGCCGGTCCGGGTCGTGGCCGCGCAGGGCGGCCACCGCGTCGGCCCGGTCCGCGACGACCGCGAACCGCCGCACCGCGAACGCCCGCCGGCCCTCCTGGAGCGTGAACGCCACGTCCGCCAGGTCGAGCCGCGCGCCCGCGCCCGTCAGGTGGTCGGCCAGGCGCGCGGTGGCGGCGTCCACGGCCGCCCGGTCGCGCGCGGAGACCGGCAGCAGCTGCCAGGGGCGGCGGGGCGCCGCGGGCGCGGGCCCGGGCGGCGGGGCCTGCTCCAGGACGACGTGCGCGTTGGTGCCGCCCACGCCGAACGAGCTGACCCCGGCCCGCCGCGGCCCGCCGCCCGGCGGCCGCCACGCGCGGGCGGCCGTCGGCACGTAGAACGGCGTGCGGTCCAGCCGCAGCTCCGGGTTCGGCGCGGTGAAGCCCGCGTTCGGCGGGATGACGCCGTGGTGGACGGCCAGCGCGGCGCGCATCAGCCCGGCCGCGCCCGCCGCCGCGTCCAGGTGCCCGATGGTCGCCTTGGCCGAGCCGAGCGCACACCACGCGCGTGGCGGGCCGTCGTCCTTACGGGCCGCGGGGCCGCCGCTCGCGTCGCGGCCCGCGCCGCCGTCCGTACGGGCCCGCGCACCCGCGGCGGCGCCGTCCGTACGGCCCGGCGCACCGCCCGGCGCACGGCCCGCCGCGCCGCGCAGGGCCTCGAACGCGCGGGCCGCCGCCGTGACCTCGATCGGGTCGCCGACCTGGGTGGCCGTGCCGTGCGCCTCCAGGTAGCCGACGGTGGCCGGGTCCACCCCGGCCAGCGCCAGCGCGGCCGCGATCACCCGGGCCTGCCCGTCCACGCCGGGCGCGGCGTACCCGGCCTTCAGGGCGGAGCCGTCGTTGCCCACGGCCGAGCCGCGGATCACCGCGTACACGCGGTCCCGGTCGGCCAGCGCCTCGGACAGCCGGCGCAGCACCAGCACCACCGCGCCGTTGCCGGGCACGGTGCCGTCGGCGCGCGCGTCGAACGGCAGGCAGCGGCCCCGCGGGCTGAACAGGCCGCCCTCGGGCACCGGGTAGCCGCTCAGCAGCGGCAGGTTCAGGCACACGCCGCCGGCCAGCGCCGCGTCGCACTCGTAGCCCAGCAGCGACTGGCACGCCAGGTGGACGGCCACCAGCGACGTCGAGCAGGCCGTCTGCACGGTGAGCGCGGGCCCGGTCAGGTCCAGCAGGTGGGCGACGCGGGTGGCGAGGAAGTCCTTGTCGTTGAACATCCGCGCCACCGGGGCCATCGCGGAGCGCTGGAAGCGGTCGCTGGCGGCGAGGTTCGCGGCCAGGTACTTGTTCATGAACGTGCCGGCGAACACGCCGACGGAGCCGTCGAAGCGGGCCGGGTCGTGCCCGGCGTCCTCCACCGCCTCCCACGCCGTCTCGCAGAACACCCGCTGCTGCGGGTCCATCGCCTCCGCCTCGGCCGGAGTGAAGCCGAAGAAGCCGGCGTCGAAGCGGTCCGCGTCGGCCAGGTGGCCGGACGCGGGCACGTAGTCGGGGTCGTCCAGCACCTCCGGGGCGATCCCGGCCGCCAGCAGCTCCTCCCGGCCGAACCGGGTGACGGCGTCCACGCCCTCGCGCGTGCACCGCCAGAAGTCGTCGGCGGTCCGCGCGCCCGGCACCCGGCAGCCGATGCCGGTGACGGCTATCGGCTCCACGCCGCAGGCCGCGTCGGCGGAGGCGGTGCCGCCGGACGCCCCCGGGCCCGGCGCCCCCGTCCCGGGATACGGGCCGGGCTGTCCGCCGGGCGTGGCCGCCGCGGCCGGGCCCGCGCCGTACGGGCAGTCCNGATACGGGCCGGGCTGTCCGCCGGGCGTGGCCGCCGCGGCCGGGCCCGCGCCGTACGGGCAGTCCTCGCCGTACGGGGAGCGTTCGCCGTACGGGGAGCGTTCGCCGTACGGGTGCGGGCCGGGCGCGGAGCCGGAGCCGGGCCGGCGGGCGGGCCCTTCCGCGTGCGCAGCCGGGCCGGAGCCGGGTCGCGGGGCGGCTCCCGGGACGTACGGGGACGGGCCGGGCGCCGGGCCGGGACCGGACCACTGTCCGGGCGCGGCGCCG
>NZ_JAVSCF010000335.1:0-5731 GCF_031932565.1 Streptomyces sp. B1866 | reverse complement strand
TGGCGGGCGCGGCCCGCGGCGGTGTACGAGCCGAGGCTGCCCGCCGCCGAGGCGGCCGAGCGGCGGGCGGCCTTCCGGGCGGCGGTGGCGGCGCTGCCGGGCGGGTCCGCGCTGTCCCGCGGGCCCGCGCTCGCCGAGTCCGCCGTGCCGGGCGGGTCCGCCGTGCCGGGCGGGTCCGCCGTGCCGGGCGGGTCCGCCGTGTCGGGTGGGTCCGCCGAGTCCGGTGGGTCCGCCGCGTCCGGCGTCTCGTCCGGTGGGGGCAGCGCGGGCGGCGTCTCGTCCGCCGCCGACGGCCCGGGGCGCCCGTGACCGTCACCTCCCGCGGCCCGCTGCCGCCCGCCGCCTACGACGTGGCCGTGGTCGGCGCGGGCGTGGTCGGCGCGGCCGTCGCCCGCGAGCTGGCCCGCCACCCGCTGCGTACCGCGCTGCTGGAGGCGTCCGACGACGTGGGCGCGGCCACCTCGAAGGCCAACACCGCGATCCTGCACACCGGTTTCGACGCCGAGCCCGGCACCCTGGAGGCCCGGCTGGTGCGCGAGGGCTACGGCCTGCTGTCCCGGTACGCCGCCGACGCGGGCATCCCCGTCGAACGTACCGGCGCCCTGCTCGTCGCCTGGGACGACGAACAGCTCGCCGCGCTGCCCGCCCTGGCCGCCAAGGCCGACCGCAACGGCCACCGCGGCACCCGGCTGCTCGGGCCGGACGACCTGCGCGCCCGCGAACCGCACCTGGGCCCGGGCGCGCTGGGCGCGCTCGACGTGCCGGGGGAGAGCGTCATCGACCCGTGGTCCACGCTGCTGGCCTACGCGGTGCAGGCCGTACGCGCCGGAGTCGACCTGCACCTGTGCTGCCGGGTGCGGGACGTGGCCCCGGACGCCCCCGGCGGCGGGCACCTGCTGCGCACCAGCCGGGGCCCGCTGCGCGCCCGCTGGCTGGTCAACGCCGCGGGCCTGTACGCCGACGAACTCGACCGGCGCCTGGGCCACGCCGACTTCACCGTCACCCCGCGCCGCGGCGAGCTGGTCGTCTTCGACAAGCTCGCCCGCGGCCTGGTCCGGCACATCCTGCTGCCGGTGCCCACCGCGCTCGGCAAGGGCGTGCTGGTGGCGCCGACCGTGTTCGGCAACGTGCTGCTCGGCCCGACCGCCGAGGACCTGCCCGACAAGGCCGCCACGGCCACGTCGGCCGCGGGCCTGGCGCGGCTGCGCCGGGAGGGCGCGCGCATCCTGCCCGCGCTGCTGGACGAGGAGGTGACGGCCGTGTACGCGGGGCTGCGCGCGGCCACCGAGCACGCCGACTACGCCATCCGCTGCCACCCCGCGCAGCGGTACGTGGCCGTCGGCGGCATCCGCTCCACCGGCCTGACCGCCTCCCTGGCCATCGCCCGGCACGTCGCGGGCCTGCTGGCGGACGCGGGGCTCGGCCTGGGGGAGCCGCGCGAGCTGGAGCCGGTGCCCATGCCGAACCTCGGCGAGGCGTTCCCGCGCCCGTACCAGCGCGCCGAGATGATCGCCGCCGACCCCGCGTACGGCACCCTGGTGTGCTTCTGCGAGCGCGTCAGCCGGGGCGAGATCCGCGACGCGCTGGCCGGGCCCGTACCGCCGCTGTCACTGTCCGGGCTGCGGCGCCGCACGCGTGCGCTCGGCGGCCGGTGCCAGGGCTACCACTGCGGGGCCGCGGTGCGCGCGCAGTTCGCACGGGGGGTGCCCCTGTGAGCGACGGGCGTGCGGCCGCCGGGCCGCGGGTGGCGACGAAAGCGGCAGAGGTGCGCCGCGCGGCCGGAGAAGCGAACGGAAATACGCCGTGAACGGGGAGCGGGTGGCGCGTGCGGTCGATGTGCTCGTGGTCGGCGCGGGTCCGGCCGGGCTGGCCGCCGCCGCCGAGCTGGCCGCGGCCGGGGCCGACGTGGAGGTGATCGAGCGGGAACCGGCGCCCGGCGGCCTGCCCCGGCTCGCCCCGCACCTCGGCTACGGGCCGCGCGACCTGCGGCGGATGCTGACCGGCCGTGCCTACGCCCGGCACCGGGCGGCCGCCGCCGCGCGAGCGGGGGCGCGGGTGCGCACGGGCGTGACCGCGACCGGGTGGGCGGGCCCGCGCACGCTGGAGACCACCGGCCCGGCGGGTCTGGAGCGCATCGCCGCGCGGGCCGTGCTGCTGGCCACCGGCGCCCGCGAACGCCCGCGCGCGGCACGGTGGATTCCCGGCGACCGCCCGGCGGGCGTGCTGACCTCCGGCGAGCTGCACCGGACGGTGTACGGGGCGGACGGCCTGCCGGGCGTGCGCGCCCCCGACGGCCACCTGCCGGACGTACCGGACCCGGACCCGGACGCGGCCGGGCGGCGGGCCGCCGGACCGCTCGGCGGCCGGGCGGTGGTGGTCGGCGCCGAGCACGCCGGATACCGCGCCGCCCTCGCCCTGCGCGCGGCGGGTGTCGAGGTCGCCGCCCTGGTCACCGACCTGCCCCGGCACCAGGCGCACCCGGCCGTCGCGCTGGCCGCGCGGCTGCGGCACGGTCTGCCGCTGCTCACGTCCGCCACCGTGACCGGGCTGACCGGCCGGGGACGGGCGGCGGGCGTGGCCGTGCGGCACGCCGACGGCCGTACGGCGGTGATCGGCTGCGACACGGTCGTCCTCACCGGCGACTGGGTGCCCGAGCACGAGCTGGCCCGGCTCGGCGGCCTCGCCCTCGACCCCGGCACCCGGGGCCCGGCCGTGGACGCGGGCCTGGCCACCTCCGAACCCGGCGTGTTCGCCGCGGGCGACCTGGCGGGCCCGGGCGGCACGGCGGGCGCGGCGGCGGTGGCCGGTCGGCGGGCCGCGGCGTCGGTGCTGCGCTACCTGGCCCGGGAGGGCCGCGAGGAAGGGGGCGGCGGCGCGCCGCTGGCCGTACGGGCCGAGCCGCCGCTGCGCTGGGTCGTGCCGCAGCGCGCCGACCCCGACGGGCCCCCGCCGCCGTTCGGCCACTTCAGCCTGCGCACCGCGCGGGTGCTGCACCGGCCGCTGCTGGTGGTACGGCAGGACGGGCGGGTGCTGCACCGGCACCGGCTGGCCGGAACGGCCGTGCCGCACCGGCCGCTGCGGCTGCCCGCCGGGTGGCTGGGCCGGGCCGACCCGCGCGGCGGCCCGCTGCTGGTCGGCTGCGGCTGAACAGGCTGCCCGGCCGGTCGGGTGACGGCCCGTCAGACGGAGCGGCGCGGCGCGAGCAGGGTCAGGGCGTGCCGCAGCGCGGAGGGGTCGGTGGTGGGCGGGTCGGGCCGCGGCGGCTCCGCCCAGTGCGTCCCGGGCGGCCGGGCGCGGGACAGGCAGGGCAGGACCAGGTACGAGCCCTGGCCGAGCGCCCGGCCGTCCGGCAGGTCCCAGCGCTCGGCGGCGCCGCGGGGGACGAGGAAGTACAGGCACGGGTCGGCGCCTCCGGGGTCGGCGACGACCGGGCCGACCGGGTCGGGGAACGCGTACCGCAGCAGGTGGAGCACTTGGTCGGCGGCGGGCTGCCGGACGCGGACGGCGTCCCACCACACGCCCGCGGGCACGGCTCCGAGGGTCGGCTCGCGCGGCACCCACGGCGGCCGGGCGAGGGGTTCGCCGGGGTCGGCGCGCCTCGTGCGCGGGGCCCGGTCGGAGTACAGGCCGTTGGCGTACGGGGTGTCGGCGTACGGGTCTTCGGTGTCGGGCTTTTCGGCGCGCGGGATGTCGGCGTACGGGATGTCGGCGTAACGGTTTTCGGTGTACGGGTTTTCGGTGTACGGGCTGTCGGTGTACGGGTCTTCGGCGTACTGGTCGGCCCGGACGTACCGGCCGTCGGACGGATGCGGTGCCTGGTCCTGGCACGTCGCGGGCCCGTGGCGATAGGGCAGCATGCGTCGGTCCCCCTCCCCCTGGGCGGCCCATCTCGGCGCGCGGCGGCACGGCAGGGCGTGTCCGACGCGGCTCGGCGCGGTGGCGCGCCGAGCGGTGGCGCACGGCGTTCCCACGCGCGCGATCGAAATCGACCGCAGGTTGATTAGTTTTGAATTAAATTCAACCTGTAATTGAGACGGGGTGTTGAGAGTCTAGACTCGGGGCCGCTGTCACTGTCAACTACTGGTTGAAGCGTGCGAACTGAGCGTGCGTGGCACCGGTGGCACCGGCGCACTCCGGCCGCGGCTGCCCGGGACGGCGCGCCACGCGGGCAGCGAGGAAGAGGCCCATGACGGGAACAGCGGCACCGGGCGCCGGCGCGTCGGGAGCAGAGGAAGCAGAAGGAGCAGAGGAAGCCGAGGAGCGCGCGCGCCCCGGCGCACCGGAGCGCACCGGCCGCGCCGGGCCGGGCCCGGTGCGCGCCGTCGTCCTCGGCGGCGGCCTCGCGGGCCTGCTGGCCGCCGCCGCGCTCGCTCCGCACGCCGACGAGGTGACCGTCGTGGAGCGGCACGCGCTGCCCGCGGGCCCCGGGCCGCGGCAGGGCGTGCCGCAGGCCCGGCACGCGCACCTGCTGTGGTCCGGAGGCGTGCGGGCCGCCGAGCGGCTGCTGCCGGGGCTCACCGGAGCCTGGCTGGCCGCGGGCGCGCGGCGGTTCGACGTGCCCGGCGACCTGGTCACGCTCATGCCGCCCGGCGCCTGGCTGCGCCGCGGCCCCGCCGTGCACTACCTGGTGGCGTGCAGCCGCGACCTGCTGGACTGGGTGGTGCGGGACCGGGTGCTGGCCGACCCGCGGGTCACCCTGCTGCCCGGCACCCGCGCCACCGGACTGCTCGGCGACGCCGCCCGGGTCACCGGCGCCCGGGTGCGCGACGAGGAGTCCGGGGCCGCCACCGCGCTGCCCGCGGACCTGGTGGTGGACGCCACGGGCCGGGCCGGCCGGACCGGCGCCTGGCTGGCGGGCCTCGGCCTGCCCGCCGTACGGGAGCAGACCGTCGACGCCGGACTCGCCTACGCCACGCGCGTCTTCCACGCTCCCGAGGCGGCCGGGCCCGCGTTCCCGGTCGTCAACGTGCAGGCCGACCCGCACGACGGCCGCCCGGGCCGCAGCGCGACCCTGTTGCCCGTCGAACAGGGCCGCTGGCTGGTCACGGCCGCCGGCACCCGCGGCGCCGAACCGCCGGTCACCGACGAGGGCTTCACCGGCTTCCTCCGCGAGCTGCGGCACCCGGTGATCGCCGACCTGGTGGCCCGCGCGCGGCCGGCCGGACCGGTCCACGGCTCGCGCAGCACCGCCAACCGCCGCCGGTTCTTCGAGCGGATGCCGCGCTGGCCCGACGGGTTCGTGGCGCTCGGCGACGCCGTGGCGACGTTCAACCCGGTCTACGGGCACGGCATGACCGTCGCCGCGCAGGGCGCCGCGGCCCTGCGCGACGGCCTGGACCGGTACGGGCCCCGGCCGGGCACCGCGCGCCGCGTGCAGCGGGCGGTGGGCCGGGCGACCGAGGGCGCCTGGGGCACGGCCGTCACCCAGGACGTCCTCTATCCGGACGCCGTCGGCCCCCGGCCCACGCTCGCCGTACGCGCCTTCCAGCGCTACCTCGACCGGCTGATGACGGCCGCGAACGACCGGCCCGCGGCGCTGGCCGCGCTCTTCGACGCCTTCACCCTCTCCGGCCCGATGACCCGCCTGGTCGCGCCGCGCGCGGTGCTGGCCGCGCTCCGGGGCCCGGGCGGCAGCCCGCTCGCCGGACCGCCGCTGACGCCCGCCGAGCAGGCCGTGCTGACCGCCGGCGACGGCCGGGGCTGACCCGGCGCGGCCGGGCACCCCCGAGGC
>NZ_JAVSCF010000334.1:0-5841 GCF_031932565.1 Streptomyces sp. B1866 | reverse complement strand
GGCCGCGGCGCGGCGGGCGGCGGCGTCGGCCGGTGCCGCGCGGACGGCCGGGCGCCCGGTCTCGGCCGCCGGGGGGTCCGCGGGGCCGTCCGGGTCGTCCGGGTCGTCCGGCTGGTCCTTGCGGTGGTCCTTGACGTAGCGGCGCTCCATCGCCGCCCGTCCGGACAGCAGCCGGATGGCGGTGCTGAAGCGTTCCGTCGGACGGGCCTCATTGAGCTCGTCCTGCCGGCGGAGCCACATCGGCACCAGGTAGGCCGCCCAGGCCCCGACGATGACTGCGTAGATGAGGCCGCTGCTGCTCACGCTCACACGGTAGAGGGGCGCGCGTGGGGCTATCTGCCAATTGGCGCGGTGTGTCGCACGTTCTGACCGGCCTCGTGAACTTTTTTTGTGACTGATGCGATGAACAGACTGAAATTGTGGCGAATTCGTGACCAATATCGAACAGTCATTTTATTTCTGGGACGCGCCGGGTCTCAGCCGGCGCCACCGCGTCAGCAGCCCGTCCGGCACCTCCTCCGTGGTGAGCGCGAAGACCAGGTGGTCGCGCCACGCCCCGTCGATGTGCAGGTAGCGGGGGCGCAGGCCCTCCTCGCGGAAGCCGAGTTTCTCCACCACGCGCAGGCTCGGCCCGTTCTCCGGCCGGATGCACACCTCGATGCGGTGCAGGCCGACAGCCCGGAAGCAGTGGTCGACGGCGAGCGCGACGGCGGTGGGCATCACGCCGCGCCCGGCCACCGCCTCGTCGATCCAGTAGCCGATGTGCCCCGAGCACATCGAACCCCAGGTGATCCCGGCGACGGTCAGCTGCCCGACGAGCCGGCCCTGGTAGTCGATCACGAACGGCAGCATCCGCCCCGCGTGCGCCTCCGCGCGCAGGTGGCGGACCATCTGCCGGTAGGTGGGCCGGTGGGTGACCGGGCCGCCGGGCAGGGACGGCGGGATGGTCGCCTCCCAGGGGCGCAGCCACTCGCGGTTGCGCTGGTTGGCCTCGCGCCAGGCCCGCTGGTCGCGCAGCCGTATCGGCCGGAGGGTGGTGTCACCGTCCGTCAGCTCGGCAGGCCAGGCGGTCATCCGTGGGCCCGGCCCGGGACGGCGCCGCCGCCGGCCGCCGGGCCGCCCGGTGCGGCACCCGGCGCGGCGGGGCCGGAGTGGTCGCCGCCGCGGATCTGGTCCACCGCGTGCGTCAGCAGGCGGCCCAGGACGGCGAGCCCGTCGCGGACGCCTCCGGTGGAACCCGGGAGGTTGACGATCAGCGTCTGCCCGGCGACTCCGGCGAGGCCGCGGGACAGGGCGGCCGTGGGGACCTTGGCCAGGCCCTCGGCCCGTACGGCCTCTGCGATGCCCGGGACCTCGTAGTCCAGTACGCGCCGGGTGGCCTCGGGCGTGCGGTCGGTGGGCGCCAGGCCGGTGCCGCCGGTGCTCACCACCACGTCGTACGCGGCGGCGACCGCCTCCCGCATCGCCGCCTCCACCGGGTCGCCGTCCGGCACCACGCGCGGGCCGTCGACCGCGAACCCCAGGGCGGCCAGCCCCTCGGCGAGCAGCGGGCCGCCCCGGTCCGGGTAGACCCCGGCCGCGGCGCGGTTGGACGCGGTGACGACCAGCGCGCGGTACGGGGCCAGGCCGGGCTCGGCGGCGGCCGGGGCGGGGGCCGCGGCGGTCGGGCCGGGCTCGGCGGCGGTCGCGGCGGGGGCCGCCGCACCGTGCGCCTGGTGCGCCCGGCCGCTCTCGGGGTGCGCGCCGCCCGCCGGGAGCGCTCCGCCGTCCGTACGGGCCCCGGCGCTCGCCTCGCCGTCCGTACGGCGGTCGCCGTCAGCCGCGCGCAGGGTCGCCTCACCCGTACGGTGGACGCCGTCCGTACGGCCGCGGGCGGCGGGGCCGCTCACGTCCGGCTCCAGTGGCCCGACTTCCCGCCCGTCTTCTCCTCCACCCGCACGTCCGTGATCACGGCGCCCTTGTCGACGGCCTTGACCATGTCGACCACGGTGAGCGCGGCCACGCCGACCGCCGTCAGCGCCTCCATCTCCACACCCGTACGGCCGGTGGTGCGCACCGTCGCGGTGATCTCCACCGCGTCGTCCGCGACCGCGAGGTCGACCTCCACGCCGGTGACCGCCAGCGGGTGGCACAGCGGGATCAGGTCCGGGGTGCGCTTGGCGCCCATGATGCCCGCAATGCGGGCCGTGGCGAGCGCGTCGCCCTTGGGGACGCCCTCGCCGCGCAGCAGTGCCACCACGCGCGGCGAGACGAGCACGCGGCCGCTCGCGCGCGCGGTCCGCGCGGTGACGTCCTTCGCCGAAACGTCGACCATGCGCGCCGCGCCCGCCTGGTCGATATGGGTGAGATGGTCCTGCGGGCTGCTCATCGCTCTCCTGGTGCGGTCCCTGTGGGCACACCGTACCGGCAGCGCGGGGGCGGCAGCGGCCGGGCGGCACCCCGTCAGGTACCCGCGCGAGCCGCCTGACTAGGTCAGCAGGACGACGTCCACCTCCTCCCCCGGGGCCAGTCCGGTGGCCTCCTCCGGGACGACGATCAGGGCGTTGGCGTGGGCGAGGGCCGCCACCAGGTGCGAACCGGCGCCTCCGACCGGGGTGACCGTGCCCGGCTCGCCCGGCGCCTGGGCCTCGTACCGGCCGCGCAGGAACTGCCTGCGGCCCGCGGGCGAGGACGCGACGCCCTCCGGGCACACCGCCCGTACGGTGGGCCGGTGCACGTCGGGCACGCCCATCAGGGTGCGGATGGCGGGCCGCGCGAACAGCTCGAAGGACACGTACGCGCTGACCGGGTTGCCCGGCAGGGCCAGCAGCGGGATGCGGTCGGGGCCGACCAGGCCGAAGCCCTGCGGCTTGCCCGGCTGCATGGCAAGCCGCCGGAAGGCGACCTCGCCCATCGCCTCCTTGACGACGTCGTACGCGCCGACGCTGACGCCGCCGCTGGTGACCAGCAGGTCCGCGCGGCTGAGCTGGTCCTCGACGGTGGCGCGCAGCGTCTCGGCGTCGTCGGGGACCGCGCCGACCCGGTAGGCGAGGGCGCCCGCGTCCCGGGCGGCGGCGGTGAGCTGGAAGCTGTTGGAGTCGTGGATGCGGCCGGGCGGCAGCTCCTCGCCGGGCGGGACCAGCTCGCTGCCGGTGGACAGCACCACGACGCGCGGCCGGGGGTGCACGCGCACGCTGGCGCGGCCGATGGCGGCCAGCAGGCCGATCTGCGGCGCGCCGAGGACCGTGCCGGCGCCGAGGGCCAGCGCGCCCGCGCCCACGTCGCTGCCGCGCGCGCGGACGTGCCGGCGGGCGGCGGCGGGGCGGTGCACGCGGACCCTGCCGCTCGCGCCCGCCGGGTCCTGGCTGTGCGCCCGCATGGCGGAGGCCGGGCCGCCGCCCGTACCGCCGTCGGTCCACTCCACGGGCACGACGGTGTCGGCGCCGGGCGGCAGCGGGGCGCCGGTCATGACGCGCGCGGCCTCGCCGGGGCCGACGGCGGGCAACTCGCCGCTGCCCGCCGCGACGTCGCCGACGACCCGGAGGACCACCGGGGACGCCTCGTCGGCGGTGGCCACGTCGGCGGCGCGGACCGCGTAGCCGTCCATGGAGCTGTTGTCGAAGGGGGGCAGGGCGACGGGCACGGTGACGTCCTCGACCAGGACGCAGCCCTGCGCGTCGAGCAGTTGGAGCTCGATGGGGTCCAGCGGGCGGAGGTGGGCGAGGACGTCGGCCAGGTGCTCGGAGACCGACCACAGGCGGTCCGGGCCGGAGGTGGTCCCGGGCTCGCGGCCGGAGGGGGCCGGGGCTCCCGCCCCGGGGCCACCGCCCGCCCCGGCACCGCCGCCGGCGTCGTCGGGGGCCTGGCCCCAATCGGCCGCCGGGGCCGCCTCGGCCGCCGGGGCCGCCTCGGAGGCCGGGGCCGGGGCCCGGTCCGGGTCGGGGCCGCCGTCCGGCCGGCCGGCGCCCGCCGGGTCGTGCGCGGGGCCGTGGCCCTGGTCGGCGGCCCGTGCCGCGGTGCTACTCAAGGTGCTCCATCTCCTCGGTGACGTAACGGCGCAGCCAGGTCCGGAAGTCCGGGCCCAGGTCATCACGTTCGCACGCGAGTCTGACAATGGCACGCAGGTAGTCCCCGCGGTCGCCGGTGTCGTACCGGCGGCCCTTGAAGATCACGCCGTACACCGGGCCGCCGATGTCCGGCTGGGTGGCCAGCTCCTGGAGCGCGTCGGTGAGCTGGATCTCGCCGCCGCGGCCGGGCTCGGTCCTGCGCAGCACGCCGAAGACGGCCGGGTCCAGGACGTAGCGGCCGATGACGGCGTACGCGCTGGGCGCGTCGGCCGGGTCGGGCTTCTCGACCAGGCCGGTGACCTGCACGACGTCGTCCTCCACGGTCGGCTTGACGGCCGCGCAGCCGTAGAGGTGGATGTGCGCGGGGTCCACCTCCAGCAGCGCGACGACGCTGCCGCCCTGCTGCTCGCGCACCTGCACCATGCGGGACAGGAGCTTGTCGCGGGCGTCGATGAGGTCGTCGCCGAGGAGCACCGCGAACGGCTGGTCGCCGACGTGCGGGGCCGCGCACAGCACCGCGTGGCCCAGGCCCTTGGGGTCGCCCTGCCGCACGTAGTGCATGGTCGCGAGGTCGCTGGACTCCTGTACGCGGCGGAGCCGGGCCTCGTCCCCCTTGCGCCTGAGGGCCTCTTCGAGCTCGTAGTTGCGGTCGAAGTGGTCCTCCAGGGGCCGCTTGTTGCGGCCTGTGACCATGAGGACGTCGGAGAGCCCGGCGGCGACGGCCTCCTCGACGACGTACTGGATCGCCGGCTTGTCCACGACCGGCAGCATCTCCTTGGGCGTGGCCTTGGTGGCAGGCAGAAAGCGGGTTCCCAGGCCGGCGGCGGGGATGACTGCCTTGCTGATCCGAGTACGCGATTGAGTCATGTCCGAAACCCTATCCGGCAGGCTTTGGCGCATGCTGTGCACGAGGTGAACACGAGATGAGCCGGGAAGCCCGCCAGCGTCCGATGACCGACGGTAACGACAATAGCGGCGATAAGGGCGCCAAGCGGCTGCTGCGCCGCGCCCACCTCGCGGCGCGCGCCCGGCTGGCGCCGGAGGAGGCCGCGGCGGCGCAGCCGCGCCTGGCCCGCCGGGCGCTGGAACTGCCCGAGCTGGCCGGGGCGCGCACGGTCGCGGCGTACGTGTCGGTCGGGCGCGAGCCGGGCACGCGCGCGCTGCTGGACATCCTGCGCGCGCGGGGCGTGCGGGTGCTGCTGCCGGTGCTCCTGCCCGACGACGACCTGGACTGGAGCCGCTACGAGGGCCCCGACCGGCTCGTACGCGCCACGCGCGGGCTGCGCGAGCCGGACGGGCCCCGGCTGGGCCCGCAGGCCGTCACGGAGGCCGACGCGGTGCTGCTGCCGGGCCTCGCGGTGGACACGCGCGGGACGCGCCTGGGGCGCGGCGGCGGCAGCTACGACCGGGTGCTGGCCCGGCTGGAGCGGTCCGGGGCCGGGGCGGCGCTGGTGGTGCTGCTGTACGCGCACGAGGTGGTGCCGTACGTCCCCCGCGAGCCGCACGACCGGCCCGTGCACGCCGTGGTGACCCCCGACTACGTCAGGAGCTTCCGGCCGTCCGCCCAGAACGGCGGATGAGAAATCACGCCCGCGCTGATCCACGATGCGGGCACGGCCCGGACACCGGGTTCCGGGCGGCCCGGACCTCGGGTCCCGGGCGGGTGCGCGCCCGGGGGCCCGGGGGCGGGCGGAGCCTGGGCGGGCCCGGCACCGGACCCCGGGAGCCGACGGCGCGCGCGGCCGGGGGCCCGGGGGCCTCGGGCGGAGCCCTGAAGGCCGGGAACGGCGTCCGG
>NZ_JAVSCF010000333.1:0-5873 GCF_031932565.1 Streptomyces sp. B1866 | reverse complement strand
GCCCGGTCCCGGGTCGGTCCCGGCCGCGCCCGCCGGCGTCCCGGCCGCCCCCGGGAACAACTCCCGCGGCGCGGGCCAAGCCCCGGCCCCCGCCCGCGAGACGGCGGCGCCGGGCGCGGACCCGGCGCCGCCCGGCACCGTCGTCACCGGCCTCGACGCCGTCCTCGCCCGGATCGCCCTCGCCGTCGCCCCCGAGGACCGGGACCGCTACGCCGCCTTCGTCACCGAGTGCCGCCGGGCGCTGGCCGCCACCCGGCTGCACGCGCGGGTGCGCCCGGCCGTCGTCGCCCGGCTCGCCGAAACCTACGGCCCCCGGCCCGCCGAGCAGTGGACGGGCCTGGCCCGGTCGCTCGCCTACGACACCCTGGCCGCCTTCCGCGACCACCCCGTCCACCCCACCAGCCGGGCCCGGTCCGAGCTGACGCCCGCCGAGCAGCGCGGCCACGCGCCCGAATTCCACCCGGAGTTCCCGCTGCGCTGGGCGGCCCTGCCGCGCGAGGCCGTCACCGGCGACCCGGCGCGGCTGCCGCCCTGGTGGCCCGCGCCCGGCGACCTGGGCCTGCCCGCCCTGGACGGCAGCCACCTGGCGCTGCCCGTGCACCCGCTGACCGCCGGCCGCGCGCTGCCCGCCGCGCTGCGCGCCGCGGGCCTGGACGGCAGGGCCCGCCTGGCGGAGCGGCCGTGGCTGGCCGTGCGGCCGACCCTGTCGATGCGTACGGTCGGCGTCGTCGGCGACCCGGCCGTACACCTGAAGCTGCCGCTGCCCACCGCCACCCTCGGCCTGCTCAACCGGCGCACCGTGCAGCCCGGCACGCTGGTCGACGGCGAGGTCGCGCAGCGCCTGGTGGCGGCGGTGACCGACCGGGAGCCGCGGTTCGCCGACGCCGTGCTGCTCGCCGACGAGACCACCCACCTGCACGCCGGCAGCGCGGTGCTCGCCGCGCTCGTGCGCCGCTACCCGGACGGGCTCGCGGACGCCTCCGTCGTGCCGCTGGCCGCGCTGCTCGCGCCCGGCCCGGACGGGACGCCGGTCGCCGACGCGCTGGCCGACCGGTACTACGGCGGGGACCTGACGGCCTTCCTCGACGCCTACCTGGCGCTGCTGTTCGACTTCCACGCCACCCTGTTCGGCTACGGGATCGCGCTGGAGTCGCACCAGCAGAACACCTCGCTGGTCCTCGACCGGCCCGGCGGCCGCACCCGGCTGCGGCTGCTGCTGAAGGACCACGACGGCCCGCGCGTGCACGCCGTCCGGCTCGCCGCCCGTATCGGCGGCGGGCCCGCCGCCGACCTGTGCGGCTTCGCCGACCGCCGCATCCTCACCGGCGGCGACGGGCCGGTGGCCGACGTGTTCGCCACCATCACTGTGCACCTGTGCGCCGCCGCGCCCGTCCTCGAACTGGCCGCGCTCGGCCGCGCGCCCCGCGCCGTACTGCTGGCACAGGTCCGCGACCGGCTCGGAGAGGCCGTGGAACGGCTCGCGAAGGAGCCCGGCGCGGCCGCCGCCGTGCTGCGCGCGCGGGTCCTCGACGCCGACCGGCTGCCGGTCAAGGCCATGGTCACCGCGGGAACGCTCTTCCCCAAGGAGCGCACCGGCGCGGCCGACATCAACAAGTACTACGTCACCGGGCCCAACTACCTGCGCCCGGTGCGCGCCTGATCCCCCGCCTGATCCCCCGCTGGAGTCGCCGAATGCCCCTGCCCCCCACCCTCGTGGCCTCCGCCGGCCAGGTGGTCGCCCACACCCTCCTCAACTGCCTGCTGCGCGAGGTCTCCGGGCCCGAGCACCAGACCGTGGTCGCCGACGGCCACCTGCGGCTGCGGCTGCCCCGCTGCGGCGTGCAGCTGCGCGTCGCCCTGCGCCGCACCTCGCTGTCCGGCGCGCACCGCTTCACCGGGCCGGTCACCGAGCGGTGCGACGGTGCCTGGCGGGAGGTGCCCTGGCCGGAGCTCGCCCGGTACGTGCAGCGGGAGCTGACCGCGCGCACCGGCGTGGTCAACGACGAGTTCGTGAGCCAGGTCGCCGCCAGCCACGCGGGCGTCACCGCCGCCCTCGACGCCGCGCGCCCCCCGGCCGGCGACGACCCGGCGGCCGCCTACCTGGAGTCGGAGCAGGCGCTGCCGTTCGGCCACCGCTTCCACCCCGCGCCCAAGGCCCGCACCGGCACCGCCGACGCCTGGGAGCGGTACGCGCCCGAGGCCGGGGCCCGCTTCCCGCTGCGCCACCTGGCCGTACGCCGCGAGTACGTGCGCGAGGAGGCGGTGGCCCCCGGCGACCTGGCGGCCCTGGACCGGCAGCGGCCCGTGCCCGACGGCTACCGCCTGCTGCCCGCCCACCCCTGGCAGTACGCGCTGCTGCGCGACCACCCCGCGCTGCGCGCCGCGCTCGCCCGCGGGGACGTGCTCGACCTCGGCCCGGGCGGGCCGGAGTTCGCGCCGACCGCCTCGGTGCGCACCCTCTACGACGGCCGCGACTTCCTGAAGTTCAGCCTGAACGTGCGGATCACCAACTGCGTGCGCAAGAACGCCGAGTACGAACTCTCCGGCGCCGTCGCCCTGACCCGGCTGCTCGCCCCGGTCGCCGCCGACCTGGCCGCCCGCTTCCCCGGCGCCGCCCTGCTGCGCGAACCCGCCTACCGCACGCTGGCCCTGGGCGGCCGGGACCTGGCCGAGGGCTTCGGCGTCATCGTCCGCGAAGGGCTCGGCGCGCGCCTTGGGCCCGGGCTGACCGCGCTGCTGGCCGCCGCCGTGGCCGACGAGTACCCCAGCAGCCGGGCGCAGATCTCCCGGCTGCTGCCCGGCGCCGGACCGGAGGAGTACCTGGCCTGGTGGGAGGCGTACTGCGCGCTGCTGGTGCCGCCCGTGCTGGCCGCCTACCTCGACCACGGCGTCGTCCTCGAACCCCACCTGCAGAACGTCCTGGTCGGCGTCGACGCCGCCGGCCTGCCCCGGCAGGTGCTCTTCCGCGACCTGGAGGGCACCAAGCTGGTCGCCGAACGGCACGCCGCCACCCTCGCCGCGCTGCCCGCCGCCGTGGCCGGACCGATGGCGTACGGGCGCGCCCGCGGCTGGGACCGGGTGGTGTACTGCCTGCTGGTCAACCACCTCGCCGACCTGCTCGCCGCGCTCGCCGACCAGCACCCGGAGCTGGAGCCCGCCCTGTGGGCCGCCGTCCGCCGCACCCTGCGCGACCACGCCGCCGCCCACGGCGAGCCGCCCGAACTGCGCGACCTGATCGCCGGCGCGCCGCTGCCCGCCAAGGCCAACCTCCTCACCCGCTGGGCGCGCACGGCGGACCGCCACGCGGGCTACGTCCGCCTGCCCAGCCCGCTGGCCTTAGACCTGCTGCCCCCTGACGAGCCCGGCCCCGCCGCCCGCACCGCCACCGCCGCCCGCACCGCGCCCTGGACCGCCCCGTGATCACCTCCGCCGCCGCCGCGCTCGCCGCCTCCCTCGCCGCCGACGCGCTGCCCGCCTACGTCTACGACCTGGCCGACCTGACCGCCCACGCGCGGGCCGTACGGGCCGCGCTGCCGCCCGGCGTGGAGCTGTACTACGCGGCCAAGGCCAACCCCGCCGCTCCCGTCCTGGCCGCGCTGGCCCCGCACGTCACCGGCTACGAGGTCGCCTCCGGCGGCGAGCTGGCCCACGTGCGGGAGGCCGTGCCGCGCCTGCCGGTCGCCTTCGGCGGTCCCGGCAAGACCGACGGCGAGCTGCGGCTCGCGCTGCGGCTGCGCGCCGAGCGCTTCCACGTGGAGAGCGAGCACGAGCTGCGCCGCCTGCGCGCCCTGGCCGAGGAGGCCGGCCGCCCGGCGGACGTGCTGCTGCGCGTCAACCTGCCCCTGGCCGACGGCGCGGACGCGGCCGCGGCGGCCCTGGACGGCGCGGCCCTGGCCATGGGCGGGCGGCCCAGCCCCTTCGGCATGGACCCGGATGCCGTCGACCGCTGCCTGCCGCTGCTGGCCCGCGGCCCGCTGCGGCTGCGCGGCGTCCACGCCCACCTGGCCAGCGGCCTGGACGCGGCCGCGCAGCTCGCCGTCGCCGACCGGGTCGCGCGGTGGGCACGGGACCTGGCCGCCCGGCACGGCCTGCCGCCGGAGGCGGTGGCCGAGGTCGGCGCCGGCGGCGGCATGGCCGTCGACTACGCCCGCCCCGGCGACCGCTTCGACTGGGAGACGTACGGCAAGGGCCTGGCCGACCTGGCCCGGCGCCACCCCGGAACCGTGCTGCGCATCGAGCCGGGCCGGGCGCTCACCGCCTACTGCGGCTGGTACGTCACCGACGTGCTGGACGTCAAGACCAGCGGCGACGAGGCGTTCGCGGTCCTGCGCGGCGGCACCCACCACCTGCGCACCCCCGCCACCAAGGGCCACGACCAGCCCTTCACCGTGCTGCCCGGCGGCCCCTGGCCGCACCCCTGGCCGCGGCCGGACACCCGCGGCGGCCCGGTGACCCTGGTGGGCCAGCTGTGCACGCCCAAGGACGTGCTGGCCCGCCGGGTGCCCGTCGACGTGCTGCGCGCGGGCGACCGGGTGGCGTTCGCGATGGCCGGGGCGTACGCCTGGAACATCTCGCACCACGAGTTCCTCATGCACCCCCCGCCCGGCTTCCACTACGTCGGCCCGGGCACCGGCGGAGGCGGCTGAACGCACCGGCGAAGACGGCTGGGCGCACCGGCGGAGGCGGCTGGGCGCCGGGCCCGCGAGCGGGTCCGGCCGGCGCCGAACGCGGGCGGCGCGCCCGGCCCCCTGCTCCCGGGCCGGGCGCGCCGCTCCCTGTGTCCCCCCGTTTCCCCCGTTCCCCCGTTGTCCCCCCCGCCCTGAGAACCACCGACCTGATTTCCCCCGTAAGCCAGGTCGGTGGCCGCTTCACCAACCTAGATCCCCCATCTTGGAGAAACCTTGAGTAAACAGGCCCGCGACCGCCGCCGACGCGAGATGATCGGAGTCGCTCAGCGGGGGACAGGGGGCGACTCAACCGTCCGGTCGGGAGACGCGCAGCGATGGAGTTCCGGGTCCTCGGGCCCGTGGAGGGGTCCGCAGACGATCGGCACGTGAGCCTCGGCCACGCCAAGCAGGCGTGCGTCGTCGCCGTGCTGCTGGTCGACGCGGGCCGAGTGGTGCGCGTCGAGCAGATCGTCGACCGCGTGTGGGGCGACGATCCGCCCTCGTCCGTGCGCAGCGTGCTGTACGGGTACGTGGCCCGGCTGCGGGCCACCCTGCGCCCGTACGCCGGGCCCGTGGACGCCGGCGGCGTGCGGCTGGCCCGGCGCTCCGGGGGCTACGTCCTGGAGGTCGCCCCCGACCTGGTCGACCTGCACCGGTTCCGCGCCCTGGTCGCCGAGGCGGGCGCGCAGCGGGACGACGCGCGCGCCGTCGGCCGGCTGCGGCGGGCCCTCGGGCTGTGGCGCGGCGAGGCCCTGTCCGGCCTCGCGGGCGAGTGGGCCGAGGGAGTGCGCACCCGGCTGGACAGCGAGCGGCTGGCCGCCCACCTCGCCCTCGGCGAGGCCGGACTGCGGCTCGGCCGGCACGCCGACCTGCTCGCCGAGCTGCGCGACCTGGCCGCCGCGCACCCGCTGGACGAGCGGGTCGTACGGCAGCTGATGGCGGCGCTGTACGGGTGCGAGCGGCAGGCCGAGGCCCTGGAGGTGTACGAGCGCACCCGCGAGCGNGGCGCTGTACGGGTGCGAGCGGCAGGCCGAGGCCCTGGAGGTGTACGAGCGCACCCGCGAGCGGCTCGCCGAGGAGCTGGGCGTCGACCCCGGCGCCCCGCTGCGCGCCCTGCACCAGCGCATCCTCCAGGGCCGCGCCCCCACCGTGCCGCGCGCCGCCCCGCCGCCCGCGCCGCCGTCGCCGTCCGCGGCCGGGCCGGCC
>NZ_JAVSCF010000332.1:0-5962 GCF_031932565.1 Streptomyces sp. B1866 | reverse complement strand
GCCGCCGCGGCGACCGCGCCGACCGGCCCGCCCCGGCCCCGGACGCCGCCCCGCGCCCGGCGCCCGGCCCCGAGGCGCCCCAGCAGGCCGGAACGGCCCCCCAGGAGCTCGGTGCGCCGGTGAAGGACGCCCCGAAGGCGTCCGAGCGGCCCACCCGCTCGTGGGGCGGCGGCGGAGGGTGCGTGCTGTACTTCGCGCCCGCCGCCCCGCCCAGCGGCTTCGCCGGGCGGCGGCGGGAGCTGCTCGCGCTGCGCGCCGACATCCGCCGGGCGGGCCTGGACACCCTCTCCGGCCGCAAGTCCGCCCGCAGCCGGGTGCTGCTCATCGCCGGGCGGCCCGGATCGGGCCGTACGGCGCTGGCCGAGGAGCTGGTGCGGCGGGTGGCGGACGAGTACCCGGACGGGGTGCTGCGCGCCCGGCTGAGCACGGCCGACGGCACGCCCGTACCGCTGGAGCAGACCGCCCGGCGGCTGCTGGGCGCGCTCGGCGTGCCGGCCGTGCCGGGCTCGGCCGAGGACGACCTGACCGAGGCGGCGCGCGGCGCGCTGGCCGGGCGGCGGGCGGTGCTGCTGCTGGACGACGTGCCCGGCGCCGACCAGGTGGACGCCCTGCTGCCGGACGCGCCCGACAGCCTCGTCGTCGCCGTCGCGCGCGGGCCGCTGACCGGCATCCCGGACGTGCGGCCGTGCGCCCTGGGCGGGCTGGACCTGCGGGCGGCCATCGGGCTGCTCACGCAGTTCGCCGGGGCCACGCGCGTGACGTGCGACCCGACGGCCGCGGACGCGCTGGTCGAGCTGTGCGGCGGCCAGCCCGCCGCGCTGGTCATCGTCGGCGGCTGGCTCGCCGCGCGGCCGGAGGCGTCGGTGGCCGACGCGGTCCGGCGGCTGCGCGAGCTGCCGCCGCCCACCGGGGAGCCGGACCAGGCCGGGCAGCCCCTGGCGCGCGCCTTCGAGCTGGCCTACGGCGCGCTGCCGGCGTCCGCGGCCCGCCTGCTGCGGCTGCTGGTGCTCGCGCCGGGCTGCGCGGCCGACGCGCACACCGCCTCGGCGCTGGCGGGCTGCTCGCTGGCCACGGCGCGCACCACGCTGGAGGACTTCGCCGCGCTGGGCCTGCTGCGGCGGCGCGGCGTGCGGCCCGAGGCCGCCCAGTACGAGGTGCCCGGCTGCCTGGAGCCGCTGATGCGCGCGCGGCTGGACACCCACGAGCGGCAGGCCGAGCAGCGGCTCGCGCGTGCGCGCATGCTGGAGCGGACCGTGCGGCAGCTCCAGGCCTGCCGGCTGGCCGTGGCGCCGCCCGGCAGCGCGGGGCGGCGCAAGCTGAACGACCTGCCGAGGACGCTGCGGTTCGGCTCGCCCGGCTCGGCCGCCGACTGGCTCCAGGCGCGGCTGCCCGCGCTGCCCGACGCCGCCCGGCTCGCCGCCGAGGACGGGGAGCTGGACACCCTGGCGCGGCGGCTGGTGTCCGCGCTGGCCCAGGCCCTGACCGCGCACCGGGGCGCGGTGGGCGCCGCGCCCGAGCTGTACGGGCTGCACGAGCTGCTGCTGGGCGCGGCCCGGCGGCGCGGCGAGTCCGGCGAGGCGGCGGCCGCGCTGCTGAACCTCGGCGACCTGGACGTACGGGCCGGGCGCGCGCGGCAGGCGCTGACGCGCTACCGGGAGGCGCTGGAGGCGGCCCGCACCGCGGGCGACCCGGTCCCGACCGGCCGCGCGCTGGAGTCGATGGGCCGCACCTACCAGGAGCTGGGCGACTGGCACCGGGCGGCCGACTGGTACGGCCGGGCGCTGGAGCTGCGCCTGGCGCGCCGGGAGCCGGCCGACGAGGCGCGGCTGTACGGGCGGCTGGGAGCGGTGCACGGCCGCGCGGGCCGGTGGGCCGAGGCGCTGCGCGACTGGCGGGCCGCCGCGGCCGTCTGCCGCCGCGTGGACGACCTGTCGGGCTACGCGCGGGCGCTCGGCCACGTCGGCGAGGCGCAGGAGCGCACCGGGCGGCCCCGGGAGGCGCTGCGGACCTGCCTGGAGGCGATCGGGCACGCGCGCAAGCTCAAGGACGCGCGGCTCCAGGCGGCCGTCTCGCTGCGGATCGCGCACCTGCTGGACGGCCTGGGGGACCGGGAGGCGGCGCTCGGCTACCGCAGCGCGGCGGGCCGCCTGCTGGCCCGGCAGCGCCCGCCGCTGCCCGGCCAGCAGCCTCCGGACGGGCGCGATCCCGCACCAACCCCCGAAGCGGCCTACGAAACCAGTGGCAAAACCGCCAACGATTGAAACAAAGCAAGGATAGACAGGGTCGAGTCCTTCATTAGACTGGGTGTACCGCCGTTGGTGCGGTCGGCTCCGGCATGCGAACGCGCGCCGGGGAGCGGCCCGCGCCCAGTTTCCAGACAAGGACCGTGATCGACGTGAAGGTCGGCATCCCCCGCGAGGTCAAGAACAACGAGTACCGCGTGGCCGTCACCCCGGCCGGCGTGCACGAACTGGTCCGGGACGGCCACGAGGTCGTCGTGGAGCGGGGCGCCGGCCTCGGCTCGTCCATCGCCGACGCGGACTTCGCCGCGGCCGGCGCCACGCTGCTGGACGCGGCGGACGACGTGTGGGCCGCCGCGGACCTGCTGCTGAAGGTCAAGGAGCCGGTCGCCGAGGAGTACCACCGGCTGCGCAAGGACCTCACGCTCTTCACGTACCTGCACCTGGCCGCGTCCCGGGCCTGCACGGACGCGCTCCTGGAGTCCGGCGCGACGGCCGTCGCGTACGAGACGGTGGAGGCCGCCGGCGGCTCGCTGCCCCTGCTGGCGCCGATGTCCGAGGTCGCCGGCCGGATCGCGCCCCAGGTCGGGGCGTACCACCTGATGCGCTCGGCGGGCGGGCGCGGCGTGCTGCCCGGCGGCGTGCCCGGCGTCGAGGCGGCCCGGGCGGTGGTGATCGGCGGCGGCGTCGCCGGGTGGAACGCCACGCAGGTCGCCGTCGGCATGGGCTTCCAGGTCACGCTGCTCGACAAGGACACCGGCAAGCTGCGCGAGGCCGACCGGATCTTCGGCAACCGCGTACGCACCCTCGCCTCCACCGCGTACGAGCTCCAGCGGGCCGTCCTCGACGCGGACCTGGTCGTCGGCGCGGTGCTCGTGCCCGGGGCGCGGGCGCCGAAGCTGGTGACCAACGACACCGTCTCCCGCATGAAGCCGGGAAGTGTCCTTGTCGACATCGCGATCGACCAGGGCGGCTGCTTCGAGGACTCCCGGCCCACCACGCACGCCGAACCGGTCTTCACCGTCCACGACTCGGTCTTCTACTGCGTCGCCAACATGCCCGGCGCGGTGCCCGACACCTCCACCCGCGCGCTGACCAACGCCACGCTGCCCTACGTGGTGCGCCTGGCGCGGCTGGGCTGGCGGGAGGCGCTGCGCCGCGACCCCGGCCTGGCCAGGGGTCTCAACGTCCATGAGGGCCAGGTCGTTTACGGGCCGGTGGCCGAGGCGCACGGGCTGGACGCGGTCGAGCCGGCGGCGCTGACCGGCTGAGCGCCCGGCGCCGGCGGCCCGCGCCGCCGGCGCGGCGGGAGCGGTCCCGAGCGGCCGCGCGCGGGAGCGCGGGGCGCGCGCGTGTTCGCGTGCGCGGGCTCGCGTTCGCCGGCGTGCGTCAACGGAAGCGGTCAACACCGCGCGGCCTCCGGGGCCTTGGCGGGGTCGCGGCGCGGGATGATATCGATTCCGCGACACGTCCGGCGCGGCCTGCCGAAGGTCGGGTACGATCCCGTCAACTCGCCACACATGCGCCCCTTGAACCGTTTCGCCCACCAGCGAAACACCCACCTCGCCGATCGCGCACCCTTGACATCGCCATGTTCGATTGCCGACACATCGCACCGTGTCCGGCGGATTGTGTTGCTGCGAACCGCCGACACGCCATAGAGTCGCCAACCGTCGGCATTGGTGTCACGCTGACCTATTGAGAAATTTCCTGGTCACCAAGGAGGTAGGACGACTTGTGAATGAGTCGACATTTTCTCCCGGGGGTGGTCAACCAGGACCGGCTGCGCGGGGCCAGGGCCCCTCGGGGCTTGAGGCTGTCGGCTCCGTAGCTGTCCACGCCCTCGCCGCCCGCCAGAGCACCACGATGACAGCCCACCAGAGCCAGAGCAGCATGGACGGCCACCACGTGAACGCCATGGCCGGCGACCGGACCGGCAGCGACCCCGCCCGCTTCGCCGTCTACGACGACCTCCCCGACGGGCACTTCTACGACCCGGACGCGGAGTACGAGCCCGATCCCGAGTACGCGGCCACGCTCGCGCCCGACGCCGCCCGCCAGCGCCGCGAGCGCATCGGGCCCACCGGCCGCCCGCTGCCGTACTTCCCGATCCCCGGCCCGGTGACCGACCACGGTCCCGCCAAGATCATCGCCATGTGCAACCAGAAGGGCGGGGTCGGCAAGACCACCTCGACCATCAACCTGGGCGCGGCGCTGGCCGAGTACGGCCGCAGGGTGCTGCTGGTGGACTTCGACCCGCAGGGTGCGCTGTCGGTCGGCCTCGGCGTCAACCCCATGGAGCTGGACCTGACGGTCTACAACCTGCTCATGGAGCGGGGCATGGCCGCCGACGAGGTGCTGCTGAAGACGGCCGTGCCCAACATGGACCTGCTCCCCAGCAACATCGACCTGTCCGCCGCCGAGGTGCAGCTGGTCAGCGAGGTCGCCCGGGAGTCCGCCCTGCAGCGGGCGCTGAAGCCCCTGATGGCCGACTACGACTACGTCGTCATCGACTGTCAGCCGTCCCTGGGCCTGCTCACGGTCNGCGCTCACCGCCGCGCACAAGGTGATCGTGCCGCTGGAGTGCGAGTTCTTCGCGCTGCGCGGCGTGGCGCTGCTCACCGAGACGATCGAGAAGGTGCAGGAGCGGCTGAACCCCGAGCTGGAGCTGGACGGCATCCTGGCCACCATGTACGACTCCCGCACGGTGCACAGCCGCGAGGTGCTGGCCCGCGTGGTGGAGGCGTTCGACGACCACGTCTACCACACGGTGATCGGCCGGACGGTCCGCTTCCCGGAGACCACGGTCGCGGGCGAGCCGATCACCACGTACGCCTCCAACTCCGTCGGCGCCGCCGCCTATCGCCAGCTCGCCAGGGAGGTGCTCGCCCGGTGTCACGCCGAGTGAGTCTGCCGGGCGCCGACGAACTGTTCCGCACCACCGGGGGGACCGCCCTCCAGCCGTCCTCGCCCGCCGGGGGCTCGCACGCCCCGGGCTCCCGGGTGCGCCGCCAGCAGAGCGGCGAGCCGCGGGTGCCCGCCCCGGCCGGCGAGTCCGACCCGGTCGACGACGGCAAGGAGGGCGACGCCTCCCACGCGCAGCGGCCCGACGGGGACGGCGCGCCGGGCGCCGCGGAGCACGGCGACGGCCGGGAGGCCGACGCCCGCAAGGAGTCGGCGAGCGACCGGCGGCCGCTGTCCGAGCGGGGCCGCCCCACGGCGCGCCAGCAGGCCGAGGCCGCCGCGCAGTCCGCCCAGCCCGCCGCCGCCCGCCGCCGCTCCCGCGCGGCCAACCGCCGCCCCAGCGGCCGCGAGCGGCACGACGAGAAGATCACGGTCTACGTGTCGGCCGAAGAGCTGATGGACCTGGAGCACGCCCGCCTCGTGCTGCGCGGCGAGCACGGGCTCGCGGTCGACCGCGGCCGGATCGTCCGGGAGGCCGTCGCGGTCGTCCTCGCCGACCTGGAGTCGCGCGGCGACGCGAGCATCCTGGTGCGCCGCCTGCGCGGCCGCTGAGGAGCCGGGCGGTAGCCTGCCCGCTCGTACGGGCCGACCCGCCCGGCCCCAGCACCTGGACCGCCATGCCGACGAACGACGCCCCCGCCCCCCGCCCGCCCAGACCCCGCCGCACCCTGGGCCGGGGCCCGGGCGGGCGGCCGCCCGCCCCGGCGGGCGCCGAACCGGCACCGCGACGGCCCACCGCCCCCGCCCCGCCCCCGGTC
>NZ_JAVSCF010000331.1:0-6018 GCF_031932565.1 Streptomyces sp. B1866 | reverse complement strand
GACCCCTTGGAATTGATCATCTAGTCGAAGTAGCTCTTGAGGACACCGCGCCGACGGACGTCAAGGGTGGCGCAGTGCAGACCGCCGCCGAAGACGTAGTGATCTTTGAAGTCCACGAGAACCGGCTTCATGCCGAGGTTCTTGAGCATCTTGATGGTCGGTTCCTCGTGCTTGTCGACGACGACCCGTTCCTCGTCGAGGACCAGGAGGTTCATCGACAGCCACCGACTGGAGAGCTGGAACTCCGCGGGAGCCACCCCCTCCGGAGCCTCGATGATCTCCCAGCCGGCGCGCTTGAACATGTCGAGGAGTTCGGGCGACAGGCACGGCCGCGCCGGGCAGGTGAGCACCCGGCCTTCACCGAGCGGCACCCAGGTCGTGTCGATGTGGACCGGACCCGAGGAGCGGAAGCGTGCCCGGTGGATCCGGTACTCGCCGCCGAGGTGCCGCTCCAGCCACCTGATGCCGAGTTCGTTGGTGACCTGGCTGCGCTGCACGATGATGTCGCGGCCGAAGCGCACGAAGTCCGCGGCGTCGAAACAGGGTTCCGCCTCCTTGGTCATGTACTGGCCGACCAGCGGGCCCACGTCGTCCGGGATGTTGGGGTCGCCGCGGAAGAACGCGAGGTGTTCGTCCGGGTAGTCGTAGTCGTACATGTGCTGGCCCATCGAGCACTTCGGGGCCGCAGTCCACCGGGCCCCGCGCTCGAAGTACTGCTGGATCAGCGAGTGGTACTTGAGGTGCTCGAAGTAGCGCGGAGGCAGTGCCATCGGCGCCTCGATGATCTCGTCCCCCACGACCAGGAGCACGTCGCGGACATCGGCGTTGAAGAAGCCGGTCGACTCGAAGTACGGCGTGCGGAACTTCTTGGTGGCGTAATCGACGGGCTCGGGCCGGGTGACCTTGACTCCTTCGTTCTCCAGGACCTTCTGGAGGTTGTCAAGGGCCTTCGAAGCGCCTTGCACCAGATGCTCGGGGTAAGGCTCTCCGGCGTGCTCCCGATAGAAGTCCCAGTAGTCACGGCGCACCATGACCTTCATCTCGTGCGTCAGGGGTGGAATCGTCACCCCTTCGATGGTGCCCACGATTACTTCCTCGAGAGGGTCCCACTCGTTGTGGGAACTGACTGCGGAGGTGGCTGTTACGTCGTCTGCGCGTGAATCCGCGATGTTCAAGTTTCGTCCTCGTCTTGAGTGAGTCTACGGACAATACTGACGGCGATGGCTGAGTTCCGTCGAGCTTGCGAGGTGGCATCGACCATGACAGACCCCGCCGGTATGAGCAACCAGAAACGTGTCTACGTGGACATGGTGGGAGACCTCTTTCACTCGGGGCATGTGTCGCTTCTCAAAGAGGCTCGTGAATTTGGTGACTACCTCATGGTTGGTGTGCTCTCCGACGAGGTAGTGGCCTCGTACAAGCGTCGTCCCATCATGAGTCTCGACGAGCGTATCGCGGTGATCGAAGCGTGCCGTTATGTCGATGAGGTGCTGCCGAACGCACCATATCGGGTCACTAAGGATTTCCTGGACCGACACGACATAGCGTTGGTGGTACACGGCGACGACATGAGGCCCGAGATCGCCGAGGAAATCTTTGGCGAGGTATCCGCCGTCGGTAAGCTGCGGCTGGTCGCCTACACGCAGGGAATTTCCACCACGGACCTGATAACCCGGTGCCGAACGGCACGGTGATCACGATTCATGTGCTTCTCTCGCAGGTGAAGTGGCGGCGCGGAGGGCGGCCCCGTCGATACGCAGGGGCCCGTCGGGCATCTCGAACTCGTAGGTCAGCAGGGCGAGGCACTCGTCGATGTGGTGCATCATCTCCTCGGGTGAGCCGGCCGAGCCCGAGACGCAGTCCAGATAGGTCATGTCCGGGTCCAGCGGAGCACCGGGTATCACGTACAGCTGATAAGCGTCGATCAACGGGTGCCCCAGAAGAACGTCACGGCCGGATACGGAAACAAGGCGACGTGCTTCCAGGGGGGCCCGCATGGTGTATTGAAAGTGGGTCAGGCCGTCCGGCTTGCCTTCCGGAATTCCCGGCCGCCCCAGTGCCAGATCGGCGGCGACCTGTATGAGATCAAGGCCCTGGGAACGTCGGTAAAGGGCGGCCATGAATCCTCCGAGCCGGCCGTTCACCTCTATGATCCGAGGTCCTTGTGCGGTCAACTTCACCTCTGTGTGAGTGATGCCGTGCCGGACCCCGAGAGCGCCCAGCGCGGTTCCGACCAACTCCTCGACCTGGTCGAGTAGATCCTGGGCGAACGGCGCGGGACAGAAGTGGCCCATCTCGCGGAACGGCGGCGACAGGGGGAACTTGCCGGTCACGCCGATGTGCCGGATGATGCCCTCGGAAGAGACCGACTCGACGGACACGTAGTCCCCGTACGGATGCGTGGGCAGCCCGACCAGGTACTGCTCGGCGACCAGATCCTTCTCATGGCTGGCGGCTGCCCGGTCCAGCAGTCGCGCGACGAGTGCGCGTCCCTCCTCCGCGTCGCGGACGGGCCGCGCGTTCCTGCTCCGCTCGCCGCACCGGGGTTTGACCACCAAGGGCAGCCCGATCTCGTGGACTGCCGCGTCCCAGTCCTCGCTGCACGTGATCAGCCGACTGTCCACGCCGCCCGCTCCTGCGGCCGACAGCAGGGCGCGCTGGGTATGTTTGTCAGTGAGCGCCGTGGCAGTGGCCACCTCATGTCCGGGAAGGCCGAGTCGCTCGGTGAGTGGGGCGCAGACGGGAATGCCACCCTCGCTGTACGTGACGATGCCGGTGACTCCGGCGGCTTTCAACCGCGTCGCGTCGACCGTCGCATCGCCGGTCAACTCCACCACGGTGCCTGCCGTCGCGATCAGCGGCAGGTAAGAACGCGCATATGTGTCATTGCCGACGGCAAAGACGATGGGATCATAATTTTCAAGCGCGATGAGCAGCTCGCGGGGCGAGATGGCACCCTCGCTGAACAATACACACAAGGTCACCGGTCACCTCTCCGTCTCCGATTTCACCGACGGTCCTCTGCAAAGCGACTATTACCGCTCCTGGCCGACCGTCCGGCCGGGCTGAACAATATGCGGCGACTCCGGGACAGGGAATACCTATGAGTGCCCGCGCGCAGGATCCGCGGCAATCCGTGGCCGTCTGGAGGAAGTTCGTCTAGGGTGAACCCACAGGGCGATTGTAAAGTCGCGGTGATCTCGTCAGTGGACAGGTCACGGTGGTGTGACGATGCCGGGAGGGTGGGCGACCGGAACTCGCCGGGGAGGCCGGAGTCGGGGTCGGCGAGGTTGATCGACTGGGCGGCGAGTTCGCCCGGGTCGGTGGTGATCACCTCGTGCTCGCCGGGCGCGGCGACGGACACCAGTGCGACCTTGTGGCGCTCTCCGGCGAGCAGCAGGGCCTCGCCGCGGGCGGCGGTCAGCAGGAACTCGCGTTCGCCGTGGCACAGGTGGAGGGCCTCGGTGATCTGGTCCACGGTCTGCGGGGACTGGCGCAGCAGGATGCGGGTCGCGGCGTTGGCCACCACGGCGCGGCCCAGCGGGGTGGACAGCAGGTCGTCGGCGTCCTGGGTGATGACCGCGAGCCCGGTCCAGCGCTTGCGGGCGGCCTTGGCCATGCGGAACAGGAAGCGGGCTCCGACGCCTTCCCGCATCAGCAGCCACGCCTCGTCCACGACGACCAGGTGCCGTTCGGCGGGCTCGCGCGAGGTGACCTGCCGCCACACGGTGTCCAGCGCGAGCAGCATCGCCGGGGCCTTGACCTCCTCGGGCAGCTCGCGCAGCGCGAAGACCACCAGGTGGCCGACGAGGGGAGTGGTGGTGGGCCCGTTGAACAGCTCGGCGTGCGAGCCGGTGACGTACGGCGCGAGCCGGTCGGCGAGCACCGCGGCGGGCGGGCTGCCGTCGGCGGTGAGCGTGCGGGCGAGGTCGGCGAGGACGGGCGGGGTGCGGGTCCAGGTGCGTTCGTCCGCGGTGATCCCGGCCTCGTGGTAGGCGGCCAGGACGGCGCGGTCCAGCGCCGCCTTCTCCGCGGGGGTGGGAGTGGTGCCGAACAGGGAGGTCAGGAAGGTGTGGAGGAACAGCACCTGGCGGGTGAGCCGGTCCTCGCCGCCGCGGCCGCCTGGGGGAAGGTCGAAGGGGTTGATGCGTACGCCGGGGGCGCCGAGGCGTACGACGTGTCCGCCGACGGTCTCGGCGAGGCGTACGTACTCGTCCTCCGGGTCGATCACGGTCGCGGTGGCGCCGGTGAACAGCAGCCGCAGCAGTTCCAGCTTGGCCAGGTACGACTTGCCCGCGCCGGAGCAGGCCAGGGTGACGGAGTTGTAGTTGTGCTGGGTGAAGCGGTCCCACAGCACCGGGGCGCCGGAGACGGCGTTCAGCCCGTACAGCACACCCGTGGGGGTGCCGTCGGCTGCGGTGGGCGGGGGCAGGTCGGGGCTGGTGAAGGGGAAGCAGGCGGCGAGGGCCGCGGTGTCGAAGGTGCGGCGGATCTTCAGGGTGTCCAGGCCCAGCGGCAGGGTGGCCAGCCATCCGGGCAGGGCCCGGTAGGTGGTCGGGGCCACGGTCGTCAGCAGGGACTCGGCGACGGCGCGGACGGCCGCCACCTTCTTCGCGGAACGCGTCTTCGGCCCCGACCGGCGGGAGCTGCTGGCCGCCGCGCTTCCGGAGGCGGATGACCGTGAAAGCCACCGTCACGCGGAACGGGAGAAGACCCTCAGCGACGCACTTGAAGACCTCCGGAAGCGGCGGGAGCGCCAGATCCACGCCCTCGAACTCGCCGACGATCTCGACCGCGGGTTCGTCCAGGGCGTGCAGACCCGCGTCGCAGAACTCAATGACCAGCTTCAGACCAAGGAAGCGGAGTTCGCCGCTCACCGGAAGAAGGCGCCCGTCCGGCGGGACCCCGCTCTGCTGGACGCCCTTCCGGTGGGGAGGTGCGAGATCGCGGGGCTGCCGGATGCGGTACGGCGCCGGATGTTCGAAGCCTTCCGGCTCCAGGTCCGCTACGACAAGCGCAGCCACAGCGCTCGCTGCCGGGTGGTCCTCGCGGCCGACACGATCCATGCGACCGCCCGCACCGCCGAAGAGGTGATGCGGGCGGGGCGTGCGGACGGCACGCCGTTTCCCATCTGTCCTGTGCCCCAGGCAGGATTCGAACCTGCGACACCCGCTTTAGGAGAGCAGCGGGGTTCGTGCGGGGCGGTGTCGGCCGGTGCCGCGTGGTGCTGCTTTTGCTGGTCAGCGCCACGCGGCACGCTGCGCGGTCCGGCCCGGGATGGCGTGTGCCGGTACGTCCGCTCACGCATCGCTCACGCATGAAGGCTTCGCTGACTGCCCGGGCGCCACCCCGGGCGGGTGACTCCGAGGCGGGGCATGGTGTCCAGGGCAGGCGGGTGCTGACCACGGTGCCGGACTGGTGAGGATTATCGGACTGTGGACAAGTCCATGCCGCTGGAGCAGTGTCCCCTCCGTCTATTGGGGCAGCCTACGCGAGTCCGCCTCTTTGGGAACCCGATCGGACTACCTGCCGTGGCGGCCACCCGTCTTTGACGCCCTTCGTCACGGCTGCCGTGGGACGGCTCCCTAGAGCCTGGAGTTGATGTCACCCCCAACCTCGGCAGCTTAAAGCACCCTGCATGGGCAGGAGTGCGGAACATTCCACTGAAACCGATCATTGGCCATCGAGGTAGCCACGCGGGGTCTCCCGAGCGTGGCTACCCGATGGCTGGCACTCGGCTGGGCGTGGTGTAGATGCCAGCACCCGCCGGAGAGACCTGTTCCGGGGAGCTTATCGGAGGTGCCAGGTTGTCAACATCCGGACTCCAGTCAAGGAAATGTTGACAACGCAGGTGATGTGGTTCGATGCACCGCTGGTCGCCGCCATGTAGCCGCCCGCATAACTGGCGATTGCTACTGCTGCTACCAGCCATGAGGGTGGCCCGTGCTGGTCTTCGGGCCAGCCCGCCTGCATACTAAGCATTGCTCTCCTTCCTAGTACTACAGCCGGTGGTTTCAC
>NZ_JAVSCF010000330.1:0-6023 GCF_031932565.1 Streptomyces sp. B1866 | reverse complement strand
CGGCGGCGGCCTCACGCGCGTACGGCGCGGGCCCTCACGCCCGTACGACCAGGCCCGAGAGCACGTCCAGCAGGCGGTCCACGTCGGCGGGGGTGTTGTACAGGTGGAAGGAGGCGCGCAGGTTTCCCGCGCGGGCGGAGACGAGCACGTCCGCCGCGGCGAGCGGGCCCGCCGCGTGGTCGAGGCCGGGCACGGAGACGATCGCCGAGCCCGGCGCGGGCACCGCCTCGTACCCCAGCTCCGCGACCCCGGCCCGGAAGCGCTCGGCCAGCGCCACGTCGTGCGCGGCGATCGCCGCCACGCCCACCTCCTCGATCAGCGCCAGGGACTGCCGGGCGGCGATGTACGCGAACAGGGCGGGGCTCTCGTCGTAGCGGCGGGCCGAGTGCGCCAGCTCCAGGACCGGGCCGTAGGTGCTGTCCCACGGCTTCTCGCCCGCGACCCAGCCCGCGAAGACGGGCGTGAGCGCGCCCAGGTCGTCCGGGACCGTCAGGAAGGCCACCCCGCGCGGGCACAGCAGCCACTTGTAGGCCACGCACACCGTGAAGTCCACCGCCGAGGCGTCCAGCGGCAGCCAGCCCGCGGACTGGCTGACGTCCAGCAGTGTGCGGGCGCCGTGCGCGCGGGCGGCCGCCGTGAGGGCCGGCAGGTCGGCGATCCGGCCGTTCGCCGACTGGGCTGCGCTGACGGCGACGAGCGCGGTGCCGGGGCGCACGGAGGCGGCCAGGTCCGCCAGCGGCACGCTGCGCACCTTCAGGTCGCCGCGCACGTAGAAGGGGTTCACCAGGGAGCTGAAGTCGCCGTCCGCGACCAGGACTTCCGCGCCCGGCGGCAGCGAGGACGCGATGAGCCCCGCGTACACCGCCACCGACGCGCCGGCCGCGACCCGGCGGACGGGCACGCCGGCCAGCCGGGCGTACGCGGCGCGGGCGGCCTCGATGTCCTCGAAGGCCGCGTCGGCGTACGTGCCCCTGGTGGCCGAGTCGGCGAGGGCCGCCGAGAGGGCGGCCGCGGACCGCGCGGGCAGCAGGCCCCCGGAGGCGGTGTTGAGATACGTCGTCTGCGGCGCGAACTCGGCGCCTCCCAGATGCTCCATGCAGCTCACTATGGGAGGCGGCCGCCCGTCCGTCCATCGCTTATCGCCCCGCGCGGGGCGGCAGCGGCGGCACGCGCGGGCCGCCGCCCCGCCCCGGCGGCGGCCCGGCGCACGTCAGGTGAGCCAGTGCTGGAGCGGGTCGATGGCGAAGTACACCAGGAACAGCGCGGCGGTCCCCCACAGCAGCGGGTGCACCTCGCGGGCCTTGCCCAGCACGGTCTTGATCACGACGTACGACACGAAGCCGGCCCCGATCCCGTTGGTGATCGAGTACGTGAACGGCATGAGGGCGATCGTCAGGAAGGCGGGTACGGCGATGTCGTACCGCTCCCACTCGATGTGCCGCACCTGGCTCATCAGCAGGAAGCCGACGGCCACCAGGGCCGGGGCGGCGGCCTGGGCGGGCACGACGGTGGCCAGCGGGGTCAGGAACAGCGCGACGCCGAAGAGGGCGCCGGTGACCACGCTGGCGAACCCGGTCCGCGCGCCCTCGCCGACGCCCGCGGCGGACTCGATGTAGCTGGTGTTGGAGGAGGCGGACGCGGCGCCGCCGGCCGCCGCCGCGAGGCCGTCGACCAGCAGCACCCGGCCGAGCCCGGGCACGTTGCCGCGCGCGTCGAGCAGTCCGGCCTCGCTGCTGACGCCCACGACCGTGCCCATGGTGTCGAAGAAGTCCGACAGGATCAGCGTGAAGATCAGCAGGACGAGCGTGACCACGCCGGCCTCCTGGAAGGCGCCGAACACGCTGAAGGAGCCGACGAGGCCGAAGTCGGGCGCCGCCACCACGTCGTCGGGCACCTTCGGCACGGTCAGCCCCCACGCCTCGGGCCTGATGTCGACGGCCTCGTTGACGGCGATCGCCACCGCGGTCATCGCCACGATGCTGATGAGCAGGGCGCCCCGCACCCCGCGCGCCATCAGGGCCACGGTCAGCAGCACGCCGAGGCTGAAGACCAGGACGGGCCAGCCGGCGAGCCGGCCGCCGGTGCCCAGCTCGACGGGCACGGACCCGGTGTCGCCGGGGATGCGGCGGACGAAGCCGGCGTCGATGAAGCCGATAAAGGCGATGAACAGGCCGATGCCCACGCTGATCGCCTGCTTCAGCGGCTGCGGGATGGCGTGCATCACCGCCTCCCGCAGGCCGGTGGTCACCAGCAGGCAGATGATCAGCCCCTCCACGACCACCAGGCCCATGGCGTCGGGCCAGCTCATCTCCGGGGCTATCTGGTAGGCGACGACGGCGTTGAGGCCCAGGCCCGCGGCGAGCGCGAGCGGCAGGTTGCCGACCAGGCCCATGAGGACGGTCATCACCGCGGCCACCAGGGCGGTGGCGGTGGCCAGTTGCGGGCCGGAGAGCTGGTCGCCGAACTTGTCCTTCGCGCCGCCGAGGATGAGGGGGTTGAGCACGAGGATGTACGCCATGGTGAAGAACGTGGCGAGGCCGCCGCGTATCTCCCGGCCGAAGGTCGAACCGCGCGCGGAGATGCGGAAGTAGCGGTCTACCGGGTTGCGGGGCGGGGCGGTCGGCACGGTGGCCGTGCCGGTGGCCTGTCCGGTCATGGCGTGGGGCTCCTCGGGGTACGGCGGGTGCGGGCGTGTCGCGGGGCGTGCGCGGGCGCACGGCGGTGTGCGGCAGGCGCACGGGCGCGCGGAACAGGTTGGGATTGTGCCCACTGGCGGCCCGGCACAGGTTTACGCCGTGTTAAGAGCTCACGGAGTGGATATCGCACCCCGCAGTTCGAGAGCCGGGCCGCGGGCGGTCATCGGCGAGCCGATGCCGCTGCCGTCGGCCACGACGAGGAAGGCGGTGGCCGGCAGCGCGCCACCCGGCCGCCGCTCGCCGCTCACCCCGGCGGCGTCGGTGGTGACGAAGGACGGGGTCGGCACGCCCGGGTTCCAGTTGTCGCGCTGGCTGACGGCCAGGCCGCCGACGCGGGCCTTGCCACTGCCGTTGGCCGCGGCGAGGTTGTCCGCGAGCCGCGCCCGCGCGAACGGGAAGTCGTAGCCGTAGCGGCGGTTGGCGTAGGCGGTGGTGCGGCGCAGCAGGACCGTGCCGGGGTCGCCGCTGGCGGCGAAGCCGCTCCCGGCGTTGCCCCAGGCGGCGGAGTCGGTGACGGCGTGCGCGGAGGCCGCGGCGCCGGCGGCAGGGGTGGCGCGGCCCTGGCGGGTGTCGGCCGTACGGGCGGTGCCGTCGCCCAGGTGGAAGCCGTCGCCGCCGCCGGGGACGGGGCGGGGACCGCGGCCGTTGCCGTACGCCCAGGTGCGCTCGATGGCGACCGCGCCGTCCCAGCTCCTGATGTCCACGCCGTCGTCGCTGTTGCCGTAGAGCCGGGCGCCGACGACGCGGTTGCCGCGGCCCGAACCGCAGGCGATCGCCAGGCCGTCGGCGTCGCGGCCGTGCTCGGCGTCGTCGTGGTTGTCGTAGGAGTCCAGGTTGCGCACCAGGTTGCGGTCGCTGCCGCGGCCGCGCAGGGTCAGGCCCGCGCCGCCGTTGCCGTGCACGTCCAGGTCGGAGAAGACCGCGCCGGTGCAGGAGGTGCACACGACCCCGCGGCCGGGCGCGGCGCGGAACTCCAGGCCGGAGACGGTCCAGTAGTCGGCGCTCAGCGACAGCAGGGCGGAGCCGGGCGGCAGCCGGGACCCGTCGACCGCGACCCGCTCCGAGCCGTACGCGCGCAGCCGCACCCGCCGGTCGGCCGTGCCGCTGACCGCGCCGCGCAGGGGTCGCGCGGGCTGGTACGTGCCGCCGCGCACCTCGATGGTGACGCCGGGTTCCGCGGCCGCGAGCGCCTTCTCCAGGGTGCGGTACGGCGCCGCGCGCGTGCCGGCGCCGCCGTCGCTGCCGCGGGGGGACACGTACACGGTGCGGGCGGCGGCGCTCGCACCGCCCGGCGCGACCGTCACGTAGACGCCCGCCACGGCGGACGCCAGGATCACCGCGGTGCCGACCGGCAGCGTCCGGTCCTTGCGGCGGCGGTGGCGACCGCGCTTGCGCCCCATGGCAACTCCTGTTCTGCGTCGGGGAGACGGGCCGGAGAGCCGGTGGCCTGCCGACCGGCCCGTTCCATGCCGTGGTTGCCGCCAGCACAGCTTAGGACGGCGCACACGCGCGGGGTCGCAGATTGCTCAACTACGACCGCTGGACGGCGCTTTCGGTCCACCCGTGATCACTGTACGGGCGGGCGGCGGCGGACGCGAGAGCGGTTCCGACCGGATGAGGCGGGCCCGTCCGCCCGGACGCCCTCGCCCGGCCTCGCCCGGCCCCGGACGGCCACGCCCGGCTCCACCCGGCGGCGGGCGGCGGGCGGCCGCGGGAAGGCGCCGGGCCGCGGGCGCCTTCCCGTCTCGGCGCGCGCGTCAGCCGGCCTTGCGGGCCACCCCCGCGTACAAAGACACGTCCGCGTCCGTCGCACCGGCCGGGTCGGCGGCACCGGCCGGGTCCGGGTCGTCCGGCCGCCAGCGGTGCGCGGGCACCAGGCCCGGGCCGAGCAGGTCGAGCCCGGTGAAGAACCGTTTGACCTCGGCCTCGGTCCGCGCCGTGCCCAGCACCCCGGTCGGGCACGCGGCGTCCAACTCCTTCCACACGCGCGGTGCGAAGTCCGGGGTCGGGTGCGTGATGACGACGACGCTGCCCGGGGCCAGGGCGTCGACCAGGGCGGCGACGGCGGCGTACGGGTCGTCCTCGTCCGCCACCAGGTGCAGCACCGCGAGCAGGCACAGCGCCACCGGACGGCGCATGTCCAGAATGTGGTGCAACTCGGGAGCGGTGACAACGGTCTCCGGCTGCCGCAGGTCGGCCCGCAGGTATCCGACGCGGCCCTCGCGGGTGCCGGTGAGCAGGGCCTCGGCGTAGGTCAGCACGATCGGGTCGTTGTCGGCGTACAGCACCCGGGCCCCGGGCGCGGCGGCCTGGGCGACCTGGTGCAGGTTCGGCTCGGCGGGCAGGCCGGAGCCGAGGTCGAGGAACTGCCGGATGCCCTCCTCCGCGGCGAGCACCCGGGTGACGCGCCGCATGAACCGCCGGTTGGCGCGGGCGCTGGTCCGGGCGCCGGGCCAGGTGGCGAGAAGCTGCTCGGCGGCCTGCGTGTCGGCCGTGTAGTGGGTCTTGCCGCCGAGGAGGTAGTCGTAGACGCGGGCCGAGTGCGGCCGCGCGTCGACGCGTGGATTCCCCCGGAATATCTGGTCGTTCACTCCCGTTTCCCCCTGTAGTAGCAACGGTGTGCACTCTCACCCTCGCCGGGATCCGGCCACCGGAGAAGACTGCTTCCCGGACTTTCCGGCCACCGGCTGCGCCGTCCCAGCGCGCTCGTTAATGGAACCGTAAAGCCTCCCCGCTCGTTATTCCGGGCATGACCGCTATGACACCCGGCTCGAATCTTCCGCTCCCCGTCGCGCGCGTGGCGGTGGACGTCACCGCGCCCGTGCGGCTGGACGTGTCGGGCCTGCTGCTGACCGCGAGCGGCAAGGTGCGCTCCGACGACGACTTCGTCTTCTACAACCAGCCGACCGGGCCGGGCGTGGCGCACCGCGCGGGCGCGGGCGGCGCGGGCGACACGATCACGGTGGACACCGCCGCCGTGCCGCCCGCGATCGACAAGGTGGTGATCACCGCGAGCCTGGACGCGCCCGGCGCGACCTTCGCGGGCACCGAGCCGACCGCCACCGTGCGCGGCGCCGACGGCGGGCCGGTCATCGCGACGTTCACCCCGCCGCGGCTGGGCGCGGAGACCGCGCTGGTGGTCGTGGAGATCTACCGGCGCGGCGGGGCGTGGAAGGTCCGGGCGGTCGGCCAGGGGTATGCGAACGGGCTGGCGGGCATCGCCACCGACTTCGGCGTGACGGTCGACGAGCCGGCCGCGGCCGCCGCCCCCGCGGCGCCCGCCGCACCGCCGTCCTACCCGGCGCCCGCGGGCCCGGCCGCCGCCGT
>NZ_JAVSCF010000329.1:0-6044 GCF_031932565.1 Streptomyces sp. B1866 | reverse complement strand
GACGGCGCCAGGGGCGGCGCGGCGGCCGCCACCAGCGGCGGCGCCCCGAACCACAACGCCCCGAACCACAGCACCCCCGACCACAGCGCCCCAGACCGCAGCACCTCCGACCACAGCGCCGCAGGCCAGGACGCCGCGGACCAGGGCGCCGCCCAGGGCACCGGCGCCGCGCCGGACGGCGCCGCCACGGCGGACCACGGCCCGGCCACGCGCGAGGCGGGCGCCTCGGCCGCGGCGGTCCTGGCCGCGTACGGGCACCTGGTCGACCGCGTCACCGGGCTGGTGACCGGCATCCGCCGCGACCCGCGCGGGCCCGCGTTCCTCAACAGCTTCCACGCGGACCACCCGTCGTACGCCCACGCCGGCACGCACGGCGGCGCGCACGGCGGTCTGGAAGCCGTGCGCGCCGGGCTGCGGGCCGCCGCGCACGGCAAGGGCGCGACCGCCGAGGAGGCCCGGGCCGGCGCCCTGTGCGAGGCGCTGGAGCACTACAGCGGCCACTTCCAGGGCGACGAGCCGCGGCGGCGCGCCCGCTACCGGGACCTGGGGCCCGAGGCCGCGGTGCACCCGGACTCGGTGCAGCTGTTCGCGGCGCGCCAGTTCCAGGACCGTACGGCCGAGGGGGCGCACGCGGCGTACGCGCCCCGCCACCGGCCCTGCGACCCGTTCGACGAGGACGCGGAGATCTGCTGGACGCCGGTGTGGTCGCTCACCGCGGAGCGGCACCGGCTGGTGCCGACCGCCCTGCTCTACCACGGCGCGCCGCAGGCCGCGGGCCGCCGCTACTGCCGCGCCGACTCGTGCGGCGCGGCGGCGGGCCGCAGCCTGGCGGACGCGGTGCTGCGGGGCTTCCTGGAGCTGGTGGAGCGGGACGCGGTGGCGCTGTGGTGGTACAACCGCACCCGGCAGCCGGCGGTGGACCTCGACGCGTTCGGCGACCCGTGGATCGCCGAGCTGCGGCGGGTGCACGCCGGGCTGCGCCGCGAGGTGTGGGCCCTGGACCTGACGTCGGACTTCGGCATCCCGGTGGTGGCCGCCCTGTCCCGGCGCACGGACAAGCCCGCCGAGGACATCACGATGGGCTTCGGCGCGCGCTTCGACCGGCACGCGGCCCTGCGCCACGCGCTCGCCGAGCTGAACCAGATGCTGCCGGTGGTGGTGGAGGCCCGTCGCGACGGCACCGGCTACGGCCCCGCCGAGCCGGAGGCGCTGCGCTGGTTCCGTACCGCCACGATTGCCAACCAGCCCTATATCACCCCCGATCCGGGGGGCGTGCCCGTAGGCCCTGGGGGCGCACGGATCCATTGGAGGGGCGCACGGGCTGACCGGCACGCCGTGGCGCGCGAGGGGGTGGCGCGCGCGCTCGACCTGACCCGCGAGCGCGGTCTGGAGCTGCTGGCCCTGGACCAGACGCGGCCTGACGTCGGCCTGCCGGTGGCAAAGGTGCTCGTCCCCGGTCTGCGGCCGCACTGGGCCCGGTTCGCGCCGGGCCGCCTGTTCGACGTGCCGGTGGACCTGGGGCGGGTGGCGCGGCCGACGCCGTACGAGCGTCTGAACCCCACACCGCTCTTCCTGTGACCCCTTGTGCCCCTCCGTACGCTGTGTGTATCCCCTTCCTCCGCTACGCCCGTCGGTGAAGGTCGGATACTCTCGGGCAAGACACCGACAAGCCACCCAAAACAGACCCCGACGATTCGGAGGACAAGTGCAGGGGAGCGCTTTGGCCGACGATCACGGGAAAGTGCCGACTCACCCTCGCGACGACGTCCTCGCACCGCGCCTCGCCATGGCGATCACGGTGGTGGTGCTCCTGGGGTACTTCTGCGTCGCGGTCGTCTACACCGTCGACGCGCACCCCAGGGTGCGGGCCGTCAGTACCGCGCTGACCATGCTGTGCCTGCTGGTGGTGCAGGGCGTCCTGCTCGGGCTCCAGCTGGCGCACTCCTTCCCCGGCCTCGCGCCGCGGCTCAGCGGCGCGAGGCGTCGGACCCTGGGCCTTCAGGCGCTGCTGACCTTCCTGCCCTTCCTGGCCTTCAAGGAGGCGTGGCTGGGCATGCCGGGGTTCCTGGCGGGCTCCTCGCTGCTGGTGCTGGGCAGACCGCTGGGGTGGGCGGTGTACGGGGCCGTCCTGGCGGGCACCGACGCGGTGCTGTTCCGGGTCGGGTTCGGGTGGGGCGAGGTCGCGTACACCACCGTGTCCACCGCCCTGACCGGCCTGGTGGTCTTCGGCCTGTCCCGGCTCACCGGCATGGTCGAGGAGGTGACGCACTCGCGCGCGGAGCTGGCGCGGATGGCCGTCTCGCAGGAGCGGCTGCGGTTCTCCCGCGACCTGCACGACCTGCTCGGCTACAGCCTGTCCACCATCACCCTCAAGTGCGAGCTGGTGCACCGGCTCGTGCCCCAGCAGAACGCGCGGGCCCGGCAGGAGCTGTCGGAGATCCTGCGCACGTCCCGTCAGGCGCTCGCGGACGTACGGGCGGTGGCCAGCGGCTATCGCATGATGTCGCTGGCCGGGGAGGCGCGTACGGCCCAGTCGATGCTCGCCGCGGTCGGCATCAGCACCACCGTGCGCCTCGACTGCGGCCGGCTGCCCGACCGGGTGGACACCGTGCTGGCGAGCGTGCTGCGGGAGGGCCTGACCAACGTGCTGCGGCACAGCCACGCCGAGCACTGCGTGATCGACGCGCGCCGCGTCGGGCGCCGGATCCGGCTGGTGCTCGCCAACGACGGGGTGGGCGGGCAGACCACCATCCTGGGGCCGGCCGGAGCCGACGACGCGGGCCGGGCGGGCGGCGGCAGCGGCCTGGACAACCTCACCGCGCGCGTGGCCAGGTTCGGCGGGCGGCTGCGGGCCGGGCTGCGCGACGACGGGTGGTTCGAGCTGCGCGCGGAGGTGGAGCTGTCCGCGGACCTCGCGGACGAGGCCGCCGCCGGCGCCGACGCGCCCGACGGCGCCCCGGGCGGCGGCGAGAGCGCCGCGGACGGCACCGGGCGGGCGGACGGCACCGGGCACGCCAGGGGGCGCACCGGGCGCACGGGCGGTCCGAGGCGCGGAGACGGCCCGGACCGCGGTACGGAGGACGAGTGCGGCTCGGCCGTACGGGCGTGACCCGCGGCGGCCGGGCCGGACGACCCGGCCGCCGCGGGCCGCCCGCTCAGAGCCAGCCCGACTCGCGGGCGATGCGGATGGCGTCCACTCTGTTGCGCGCGTTGAGCTTGGTGACCACGGAGGTGAGGTAGTTGCGCACCGTGCCCACCGACAGGTAGAGCCTGGCGGCGATCTGCGCCGAGCCCTCGCCCTCCGAGGCGAGCACCAGCACCTCCTGTTCGCGCGGGGTGAGCGGCTGCGGCTTGTCGTCCAGGGCGGCGAGGGCGAGCTGCGGGTCGATCACCCGCTCGCCCTTCGTCACCGCGCGGATCGCGCCGCTGAGCGTGTCGGGCGGACTGTCCTTCAGCAGGAAGCCGGCCACGTGGGCCGCCAGCGCCCGGCGCAGGTTGCCCGGCCTGCCCAGACTGGTGAGGACTATGGTCCGGCACTCCGGCACGGCGGTGTGCAGCTCGGCGGCCGCGGTCAGCCCGTCCAGGCCGGGCAGGTCGATGTCGAGCACCGCCACGTCCGGCCTGAGCTCCCGTGCGCGCGGGAGGATTTCCGTACCACTGGAGAACTCGGCCACGACCTCGATGTCGGGTTCGAGCTCCAGCAGGGCGACCAGTGCCTTGCGCAGCATGTGCATGTCTTCGACTATGAGCACCCTGATCACGTGTCCCTGCCTCTTCCAGCCCCCTGTCGTTCCCCTGCATACGATTATTCCCAAATCCCGGGCGACACCGCAGGGAATTCGCGACCTAATCCGGGATTCTGCGGCCCGCGCGCACCGGCCGCCACCGCCCGCGCGCCCCGACCGCCCCTCAGTTCGATTACTCTGGATTAACTTTCGCGGTTCACCGCCGCGATACGAACGTGAATTCGACTGAATACGGTATTATTTTCCGCCAGTCCGCTGCCTGACTGCCGTCCGTCCGCTGCCCGCGTCCTGTCCGGATGCCGTCAGCATGGGGTTCGCACACTTTCCGACGGGTGCCCACGGAATCGGGCCACACCGCGCCATGGAGCGGGAACCGGCGCTCCTCCGGCGCATGCGCCGCGCTCGCCCGCCATGCGCCGGGCGCGCGCTTCAGTGAGCGGTGTGCGCCACCTTCAGGCCGCGCCCCCGTAGAGCGGGATGTCGCTCAGTCCCGGCGCGAACTCCGCGTGCAGCGCCCGGACCTCCCCGCGCAGGAACTGCTCACGCAGCGCCGAGCGCCCGACCTTCCCGCGGTCACCCCGCCGCACCGTACCCGGCCGGACCAGCAGCACCGCGCCCGTACGGGCCCCGAACTCCGCCGCCACCCGGGCCCGTACCGCCGCCGCCAGGCCGGGCAGCCCGGCGCGCGGCGCGCCCGCGGTGCGCACCTCCTGGACCACCACCAGCTGCCCCGCGCCCGGCCCGGCGCAGAACACCCGGGCCGAGCCCAGCGGCCGCCCGCAGTGCAGCAGTTCGCGCTCCACGTCCTGCGGGTGTACGGCGACGCCCTCCACCAGCAGGGTGTCGCGCACCCGGCCGGTGGCGAGCACCCCGCCGCCGCGCGCGACGCCGAGGTCGCCGGTGCGCAGGTAGCCCGCGGCGCCGTCCGCCGTGCGGGCGGCGAACAGGTGCGCGGTGTCCAGCGGCCGTCCCCAGTGCCCGGTGGCCACCGCGGGCCCGCGCATCCAGATCTCGCCCTCCGCGCCGTCCGGCAGTCCGCCGTGGGTCAGCGGGTCGACCACCCGCAGCTCGGTGCCGGCCGCCGGGCGGCCCGCGGCGGTGAGCACGGGCGCCGCCTCGGCCGGCGCGTACCCGGCGACCAGCGTGCCCGGGCGCAGCCCCGCCGCCGCGCAGCGGCGCGCGAAGGCCGCCATGGTGGCCGCGGAGACCGGCTCGCCCGCGTTCAGCGCGGTCCGCCACGCGGACAGGTCGACGCCCGCGAGCTGGTCGTCGGTCAGCTCGGCGGCGCAGCGGGCGTAGAAGGAGTCGCCGGCCGCGGTCTCGGTGACGCGGTGCCGGCCGACCGCCCGCAGCCAGGCGGCCGGCTCGCCGAGCTGACGGGCCGGCAGCAGCACGGCCGTGGCCCCCAGCCACAGCGGGTGCAGCACCTGCCCGACGAGTCCCAGCGCGTGGTGCCGCGGCCGCCAGCCGCCGATCCGCGACCGCGGCCCGCTGCCCAGGGCCTGGCGCAGGGCGGCCATGGCCGCGAGCAGGTTGCCGTGGGTCAGCGCCGCCCCGCGCGGGGCGGTGGCGGGCCCGGAGTCGTAGGCGAGCATCGCCAGGCTGTCGGCGGTCACCCGCGGCGGCTGCCGGGGCCCCTCGGCGGCCCGGCCGGAGCGCAGCCCGTCGACGGCCAGGCAGGTGGGGCACCGGCCCGCGAGCGACAGCCGCCGCGAGGTCTCGGTGGCGTGCGCGTTCTCGGTCAGTACGAGGTCCACGCCGGCGTCCTTGGCGATGGCGGCGGTCCGCTCCGCCGCCGTACGGGACGGGGCGGGCGCGGGCACCGGGACGGCGACCACGCCCGCGTACAGGCAGCCGAGGAGCGCGGTCGCGGCGTGCGGCCCGCAGTCCATGGCGATCATGGCGCGGCGGCCCGGCGCGCTGTGGGTGCGCAGCCAGGCGGCCACCGCGCGGGCGCGGGCGTCCAGCTCGGCGTAGGCCACGCGCCGCTCGGCGCCGCCGTCGCCCTCGCCGGGGACGGCCACCGCCGGACTGCCGCCGCACCGCGCGGCCCGCTCCATGAGGGCGTCGGCAAGACTCGCGGGTCGGGGCATCGAGGTCTCCCTGGCGTCGAAGGGCGGGCCGCACGCCGAACGGGCCGACTGCTGCGAGTGTCCCGGCGGCGGCTCGAAGGCGGCTCGACGGTGACTCGGCACGCCGTCCCGGGACGCGCGTACGCCCGACACGCGCGTGCCGCGGGGGCGGGCCGCCCCGGGGCGCGTCCCGCGGCGCCGGGCCGCCCCGGGCCGGGCGCGGCCG
>NZ_JAVSCF010000328.1:0-6045 GCF_031932565.1 Streptomyces sp. B1866 | reverse complement strand
TCCGACTCCAGGCTCTCGAAGACGCTCGGGACGTGGCTCGGGGCAGGGCTCGGGGCAGGGCTCGGGGCGGGAGGAGTGAGGGTCACAGGGGTCCTCCTGAGTGGGGGGAGGGACAAGTAAGAGGAAAGGGAGTGGGGGGAGGCGTCCGGGGGAGGGCCGGGAGAAGCCCGGTCCGGGCGCACGGGTGATCACCGAGCGGGTGACGAGCGGGTGGACGGAAACGCGGTCCGGCTGCGGAGGGGGCGATCCGGACCGGGGGACGATCCGGCCGCTGGGCCGCTGGGCCGCTGGGCCGGTTGCCGGGCGGCCGGGGGACCGCGTACGGGCTGGCCCGGCCGGTGCGGTGCGTCAGACGCGGGCCGCCGGGCGGCCGAGCGGGCCGATGCGGTACAGCACCTCGGGCTCGTGCGCGCTGTCCGGGAACAGCCCGCCGTCGAACAGCACCTCGCGCTCGACGCGCGCGCCGTGCCGCTCGGCGAAGGCGGTGAACAGCCGGTTCGACGCGGTGTTGCCGGGCGTGATGGTCGTCTCGACGCCGCGCACGCCCGCCTCGTCGGTGACGCGCGCGGTCAGCCCGTCCAGCAGCGCGCCCGCGAGACCTCTGCCGCGCTGTGGGCCGTCGACGGCGACCTGCCACACCACCAGGGTGTGCGGCCGCTCCGGCCGGATGTAGCCGGTGACGAAGCCGACCGGATCACCCTCGGGATCGCGGGCCACCGCGGATGTGGCGGCGAAGTCCCGGCACCACAGCAGATAGCTGTAGGAGGAGTTGAGGTCCAGGACGCGGGAATCGCGGGCGAGGCGCCAGATCGCGGCTCCGTCCTCGACGCACGGTGTGTCGAGTGCCAGCCCGTCCGGCATTTTCGCTGTTCCGCTCCGGCAGCTTGCGAGTTCTGCTTGTGCGGCGTTCATGGAAATGGAATTTACCGGCCGGAAACCGCGATCGCACTGGTGTAAGGGGTTACTTCTCGACGCTGACCTGTGCTAACGCGCGGGCGCACGCGAGCGCGAACCTCGGCGAAAAGTGGCGTTTTGGTGTAGTATTTTTGGGGACAAAACGGTCGGCGTGTGGAGTGCATCACCCGCGTGTGACCATTCTGGGATTCACGTGAATTCCGTGTGTCGGCGTTAGCGGAATCTTTGTGTTTGGCGGGATGTCGATCGGGCAGGAGCAATCGGGGGTCTATCCGGACGCGGGTTTCGTATTCATGGCCGGCGCCGTCACCGGAGACCTGTTCCCGATCGGCGCCTCGCGCGACGACCGGCTCGTGGCGGTCGGGCGGGGCTCGGGCGGCGGCCCGCGACCGCCGCCCCTCCCGGCACGGCCGACCGGACGCCGGGCGGCCCAGTGGACGTGTTCCGGTCACCCGCGCCCGTACGTGCGGGCGCTGAAGAGGGCCGACATCCGGTCCCAGCGGGCGATCTCGCAGCCGTCCGCGCGGCTGAAGCGGGCGTCGACGGGCCGGCCCGCCCAGTTGCCGCGCACCCGTGCGACGGCCGGACCGCCGTACTGCCGGGTGCACACCGCGTTCTGCGGCACGGGAGCGAACGGGTCCCGGCCCCAGCGCGTCTGCCCGTCCAGCTCCTGGCAGGCCCGGCGCGCGCGGGGCAGCGTGCCGCTGGCCGGGTGGCAGCGCAGCTCGTACGTTGCCGCGTCGTAGGCGTGACCGCTGCCGGAGACGGTGACCAGCAGCCGGTCGGCGAGCGGCACGTGCGGCAGACCCGGGACGGGGTGCGGCAGGGGATGCGGGTGCAGCGGGCCGTGCAGGGCGCCGTGGCCGGGGCCGCCGGACGACGGGATGGCCGGAGGTGCGGCGACGGCGGAGGCGAGGGCGGCGACGGAGGCCACGGCGGCGGTGACGGCCGCGAGGGCGGCGCGGGCGACGAGGCGGGGCAGAGGCATCGGCGTGACTCCTGGGGCTGAGGTGAGGGCAGGGGCGGGGCCGCCCCTGCCCTCACTAACGCGTCAACCTCGTGTACGTTGCGCTCCCGGAACGGCTTTGCCGTTGCCGTGTTCCGCCTAGTACCGTAGGCCGCGATTGGTCGCATCCCGAGGGCTGTGACATCATCTGCACACGCCACGAGCGCGCTCGCGCGGGCGCGGCGGGTGAACTGGAGGCTTCGCCTAGTCTGGTCTATGGCGCCGCACTGCTAATGCGGTTTGGGGTTACCCCCCATCCCGGGTTCAAATCCCGGAGCCTCCGCTCGCTTGATGAGGGAGTTCGCGCTGGTGGCGCGGACTCCCTTCGTCGTCTGTCCGGCCGCACCCCTCTGGTCCGCCGGCCCGCTCGGCCGTTCGGCCATGTGGCCCGTCCTGGGCTTACGGCGCGCCGTCGCCGTCGGCCGGGCCCCGGCCGAGGACCCGCGCGAGGTGGTAGTCGACCGTACGGAGCACGTCGTCCACCGTACGGGTGCCGTGCAGCACGTCGAGGCCGAGGCCGGTGACGCCCGACACCAGCAGGTCGGCCTCCCGCTCCGGGTCCAGTCCGGGCGCTGCCGCGCCGGCGTCGGCGCACTGCCGGATGAGGGCGGCGACCAGTTTCTCCAGGGGTTGCCCGCCGTGCAGGAAGACGGCGCGGAGGGCCGGGTCGGTCAGGCTGCGCACGTAGTAGGCGACGAGCACCCGCAGGCTCGTCCGCCGCGCCTCGTCCAGCGGCAGGAACTCCGCGAGCACGGCGCGCAGCACGGCCCGGGGGTCGTCCGGGTCGGGCAGGCGGGCCAGCCGGGCGCGGGCGTGGCGCTCGCTGTCCTCGTGGAGCAGCCGGAGGGCTTCGACCAGGAGCCGGTGCTTGGTGCCGAACGCGTACTGGACCACGCGCAGCGAGACCCCGGCCTCGGCGGCGACCTCCCGCATGCTCGCGGACTCCAGGCCGCGGTCGGCGGCGATCCGCCACACCGCGGCGGCGATCTGCCGCGTCCGCCCGCCGGTGCCGACCGGCTCCGGCCCGGTCCGCTCCGGCTCCCGCCCGGCCGTCTCCGGCTCCCGGCACGGACCGGGCCCGTCCGGAGCCGGGGGACCGGCCGGGTGGGCCGCGTCGCCGGTCCGCCCGGGCCGGGCCTGCCGCTGCCGTCGCCGGTAGGCCTTCGCCTGGCAGCCCCGTGAGCAGTACGCGCGCGGCCGGCCCCGCGCGGCCGGGGGGAGGCCGGCCTGGCAGACGCGGCATCGGGCCTGCTTTTCGTCACGCATGCGAGCAGCGTAGCGGGATCTCGCGTGCGTGACGAATGTCGCCTCGTTGCTCCTGGGTAAGGGGGTTGGTTGCTGCGCTGTGCGGAAGTTGTTGATACGGTCGTATCCACGGCGGCGACGGGTCGTGCCGGGAAGCGAGGGGGGTCGGCTGTGGACGAGGGTTGGTACCGCCTGCTGTCGGTCCTGGTGGCCGTGCCGGGTCTGTGGGAGGGCCCGCTGTCGGTCGCCTACCGCCTGGCGGGCGACGGCGGCGGCACCTGGCTGCGCGCCCCGAACTACCTGGCCGCTCCCTGGTGCTACCTGGCGGCGGTCGGCGCGACGGTCGTGGCCCTGGCGCTCCTCGCGGTCCTGGACGAGGGCCGCAGGCGGGCCCTCGCGCGGGACTCCGCGGGCGTTCCCGGCCGTCCGTGAACAGCCGTCGGCGGAGGCCTCGAATGAGGTGTTTGCGCACGTCGGCGTGGGTGCGGCTAATGGATTTCACCTGGCGCCACGGGTCATGTAATGTTGTCCCCGCACCGCTGAACGGCAACAGAGAGCAAGATCGCCGGGAAGCCGGGCGCTCGTAGCTTAACGGATAGAGCACTTGACTACGGATCAAGAGGTTGCAGGTTCGAATCCTGCCGAGCGCGCAGTGCTGCAAGAGCCCCGTTCCGGGCATCCGGGACGGGGCTTTGTCGTTCTCCGTGCGCCGTGCCGGGGGGCGTGAGGCCGTGCCCGCGCGCTCCCGGATGCGGCCGTGCTCCGGGCAGGGATCGCGTCAGACATGTATACGGGCTGTAGTGGCGTCGCTACGATCGCGCATATGAGAGGTGTCAAAGCCGGTCTGCTGGGAGGCGGGCCGATGCCCATGCAGGTGCCGATGTGGGTCGTGGAGCGCGGCCAGTGCATCGAGTGCGGCAGCTACAACACGTGGCCCGTGGACATCGCCCCGACCGGCGCCCGCTACCGGTGCCGGGCTTGTGACGACTGCGGCAAGGTCATCGCCGCGCGGGCGGTCGGGAGGGGCTGACGCGGGCCGCCCGGGGTGCGGTCGGCCCCGGGCGCTCCTCCGTCCCGTACGGGCCGCGGGTCTGTACGACGCGGGTCCGTACGACTCGGGTCTGTACGACGGTCCGTAACGGCCGGTCCGTACGCCGCGGAGCCGGTCGGCGCGGGTCCGGTCGGCGCGGTGTGCCGGCCCGGGCCGGTGGGTCACGGCCCGGCCCCGCCCGCCGTCGTCCCTGGCGCGCCGTCCGGCGGGGCGTCCAGCAGGGCCGCCGCCAGGGTCCGCAGCGCGGCGGCCACGCGCGGGGCCTCGCCCTGGATCATGGCCAGGACCGGCGCGCTGTGCAGTGCGGCGAGCAGCAGGTGGGCCAGCACGTCGGCGTCCGCGTCCGGGCGCTCCTCGGCGATCAGGCGGCTGGCGTGGCCGTGCCAGGCGCGGTAGACCGGGTGCGACTCCGCCTGCTCCTCGGGCGGTTGCGGCGCCGTGCTCATGGCGTGGCCGATCGCGGCCATCAGGCCCTTGCTGCGGCCGACGACGTCGACCACCGCGTCCAGGAAGGCCGTCAGGCGCTCGCGGGGCGGCGCGCCCGGGCCCAGCGGCGGCGGGCCCGTCTCGACGGCCTCGCCCAGGGCCAGGGCGCGGTCCTCCATGAGCGCGCGCGTCAGGCCTGAATCAGGTGCCATGCATCACACAACCGGGGTGGGCGCCCGGGTTGTTCCGGCCGTCCGTACGATCGTCGTACACCCGCATGGAATGCTCGGCTCCGTTTCCCTTCCAGGTCCTGTCCGCCCCGTGTCCGGGCCCGTTTCCGTCCGTACCGGCCCCGTTTCCGTCCGTACCGGCCCCGTTTCCGGTCCGTACCGAGCCGTACTCGGCCCGTACGGCCCGCATCCGGACCGTGCGGACCCGCGGCGGGCACTCTCAGCGGATTCACAGGGAAGGGAAAGGGTGCTCTCAGCCGCCGACTGAAGGGTTCGGGAGTATGAAGGCAACCACGCCCCAGGGGCGCTCCGAGCTGCTGCGCCCCGACGGGAGCCCCGTCCGGGTGCTCGTGGTGGACGACGAGTCGGCGCTCGCCGACCTGCTGTCGATGGCGCTGCGCTACGAGGGCTGGGAGGTGCGGTCGGCGGGCGACGGGGCCGAGGCCATCCGCACCACCCGCGAGTTCCGGCCGGACGCGGTCGTCCTGGACGTCATGCTGCCCGACATGAACGGGCTGACCGTCCTGGGCCGGCTGCGCGGCGAGCAGCCCGAGGTGCCCGTGCTGTTCCTGACCGCCAAGGACGCCGTGGAGGACCGCATCGCGGGCCTGACCGCGGGCGGCGACGACTACGTGACCAAGCCGTTCAGCCTGGAGGAGGTCGTCGCCCGGCTGCGCGGGCTGCTGCGCAGGGCCGGCGCGGCCACCGTGCGCAGCGAGTCGCTGCTGACCGTCGGCGACCTCGTGCTGGACGAGGACAGCCGGGAGGTGGCGCGCGGCGGCGAGAACATCCACCTTACGGCGACCGAGTTCGAGCTGCTGCGCTACCTGATGCGCAACCCGCGCCGCGTGCTCAGCAAGGCGCAGATCCTCGACCGGGTCTGGTCCTACGACTTCGGCGGGCAGGCCAACGTCGTCGAGCTGTACATCTCCTACCTGCGGCGCAAGATCGACGCGGGCCGCGGCCCGATGATCCACACCCGGCGCGGCGCCGGATACCTGATCAAGCCCGCGGAGTAGCCGCCGTGTCAGGCCACGCGGTCCCGCCCCGGCCCGGACTCGGTCCCGGCTCCCCGGCCGGTCCCGGTCCCGGCCGTCCGCCCGCGCGTGCGGGCACGGCAGGCGGCGGCCCGGCCCCGGCCCGTACGCCCCCGGACCCCGCCGCCCCGCGCG
>NZ_JAVSCF010000327.1:0-6045 GCF_031932565.1 Streptomyces sp. B1866 | reverse complement strand
GCGTCCGCTCCCGGCGGCGGGCGTGTCGGGCGGTCCTGGCCGCGCGCCGCGGCCCTCGCGGCGGCTCCCGCGCGGCTACACCGGGGTCGCGCCCTGGGCTCCCGCTTCCGCGGCCCCGGGGCCGCGGGGCAGCGCCCGCCGCAGTTCCTCGCGCAGGTCGCGGACGGCGGACGAGGTCGCGTACCGGTTCGTCAGCCGGTACATCTCCCGCAGCCGGTCCCAGGTACGGTGCGAGGAGTTCTGCTCGATGCTCAGCAGCGCCAGGCGCGCGTAGCGGTCGGCCCGCTCCGGGTCGTCGCCCAGGAAGCACGCCGAGGCCAGCGAGAGGTGGTCCAGGATCACCGACCGCTGGCGGCCCTCCTGCCGCAGCTCCAGGGCCCGCGCGGCGCACCGCTGCGCGGGGCCCGCGGCGCGCGGGTCGTGTTCGGCCAGCGTCCGGTAGACCAGCCCCTGCATGCCGTACAGGTCCGCCTCGTCGAACATCTGCATCCAGCTGGGCGGCGGCGTGTCGCCCCGGTCGGAGACGAACAGCTCCTCGGCCCGGCCCAGGGTGCGGCGCACGGCCTGGCCGTCGCCCATGGCGGCCTGCGCCCACGCCTCGATGGTGCCGAACATGGCCCGGGTGCGCGGCAGGGCGGTGTCGCCCGCCCCGGAGCCGGCCAGCTTCATCAGGTCCAGGGCGTCGTCGGGCCGTCCGAGGTGCACCATCTGGCGGGCCGCGCGGGACAGCGCCTCGCTGGCCCGCGGCCGGTCGCCGCCCTCCCGGGCCGCGTGCGCGGCGATGACGAAGTACTTCTGCGCGGTCGGCTCCAGGCCCACGTCGTGGGACATCCACCCGGCGAGCACCGCCAGGTTCGCCGCCACGCCCCACAGCCTGCGCTGGAGGTGCTCGGGGTGGCGGTAGGCCAGCATGCCGCCCACCTCGTTGAGCTGGCCCACCACGGCCTTGCGCTGGAGGCCGCCACCGCGCTGGGCGTCCCACGCCCGGAAGATCTCGACGGAGTTCTCCAGGGCGTCGACCTCCGCGGCGCCCACGGGGGTCGCCTCGTAGCGGCCGGATCCGGCGGCGTCCGCCTCCCCGGCCGGGCCGGACAGCGGGGACAGAGCGGACAGGGACGTGTCGGGGGCGGGAGCCGGGTAGGTGTGCAGCCAGCCGTGCAGGGCGCCGGCCAGCGCTGAGCCTGCGGTGAGCGCGGAGCCCGCGCCCACCAAGCCGCGTCGGTTGAACATGAGGTCCATTCCCGTGAATTCGGTGAGGACCGCGGCCGTCCGCGCGGCGGTCCAGGGCAGCCCCTCGGCCCGCCCCGCCCCCGCCCGACCCGCTCGCACGAAGCCCAGGTCCTCGGTGGTCACCACACGACCGAGGCGCTCGGTGAACAGGTCGGCCAGCACCTTGGGCACGGGATCGCGCGGCGTCTCGCCGGTGTCGATCCAGCGCCGCACCCGCGAGGTGTCGGTCGCCAGGTGCGGATGGCCCATGGCCGCCGCCCTCCGGTTCACGAGCCTCGCCAGTTCCCCCTTGGACCAGCCGGCGATGCCGAACAGGTCCGCGAGACGGGTGTTGGGTTCCCTCGTCACGTCAAGCCCCCAGGTTCCTCGGCTGGCTTGACAGTAACGGCGCGTCAGGGCCCGTGGGCCCATTCGCCAGGCTTCGCCAGGCCACGCCAGATGGTGTGCCACCACGCGCCGGGTGTGGTGTAGGAACGCGGCCTCCGGCCCGGCGGCGGAACCGGCATTCCCCAGGTGACGAGGACTCGCCACCGCGGCCGGGGGGCGCACGCGACCCGTCGGCACCCCGTCGGCACACGAAGGGATCTGCATCGTCCATGCACACAGCATCGTCCTCCGTGTCCGCCTCCCCGCGGCCATATCACCGGCACCCGCCGGGCGGCGGGCCGTCCGCCGAGGCCCCGCCCGGCGAGCGGGCGCGGCGGGCCGCGGTCCTGGGCGCCGGCGCGCTGGGGGTGCGCCTGGACCTGTCGGGGCCGCAGGGCGCGCGGCTGCGGACGGCCCTCGCGGCGGTGCACCGCATCTGTCCGGAGTTCAGCCCCGCCCAGGTGCTGCGCCGCGGCACCCGGTCGGTGCTGCTGCTGGGCACGGCGGGCCGGTTCACCGCGGTCGCCAAGTGCCTGCTGGACACCTCCCCCGCGTGGGTCGAGCGGTTCCGGCACGAGATAGCCGCCTACCGGGCCTTCGGCCGCAACCGGCCCCCGGTGCGGGTGGCCCGGCTGATCGCCGCGGACCCCGAGGGCTGCACCATGGTGGTCGAGCGGATGCCCGGCCGGGTGGCGGCGGCGCGGCGGCATCCCGAGCGGGGTGTGCTGCGCACCGACGTGCGCGCCGCTCTGGGCGCCATCTGCCGGATCAACCTGTGGCGGCCGCCGGCCGGCGTGTTCGACGCGCCCATCGACTACGCGGCCATCGTCAAGCGCTACCACGAACTGGGCCTGCTGACCGACCGGGACGTCGGCGACCTGCGCGCGCTGCTGCACGGGTTCGCGCACACGCCCGAGCAGGTCCCCTGGCAGTTCTGCCACGGCGACGCGCTGCTGAGCAACGTGCTGCTCGCCCCGGGCGGGCCGGTGCTCCTGGACTGGGACCACGCGGGCTGGTATCTGCCGGGATACGACCTGGCGACCCTGTGGACGGTGCTCGGCCACGCACCGGCGGCCCGGCGGCAGATCGGCCAGCTGGCGCAGGCGGCGGGGCCGGTGTCGCGCGACGCCTTCCTGGTGAACCTGATGCTCGTGCTGACCCGGGAGATCCGGCGCTACGAGACGGCCGTGCAGCGCGCCATGCGCGACCCCTCCCCGGCGCCCTGCGGCGGTGTGGCGGCCGGGGAGGAGCACCGCCTGCTGCTGCGCAGACTGCACGACGACTGCGGCCTGGCGCGGCAGGCCGTGCGGTCCGCGGTCGGCATGCGCTGACCCGGGCCCCACGCGGGCCGGTACCGGCGGGCCGCCGGTACCGGCCCGCGCGCGTCCGCACGCCCGGGCATGGGGACCGTGCCGGAGCGGGCGCGCGGCCGGGGCGGGCGTACGAGCGGGGCGCGCGGCCGGGGCGTACGAGCGGGGCGCGGCCGGGGCGGGCGTACGGGCGGGTGCGGGCGTCTGGCGGGCGGTCAGCTTCCTCGCGCGCCGGGGCGGGCGCGGCCGGCCGGCGGGCCGGCGGAGGTTATCCACAGGCCGCCCGGCGTGATTGACGGCGCCGCCCGGCAGCCGGTACCTCTGAGGGGCCCGGCCCCGCACCCCCACCAGCGCACCGTCCGCGACCGCGCCCCGCGCGGCCCGCACCGAGGAGGCTGCATTGCGAGGATCCGCCCCCGCACCCTTCCAGGCACGACCCGCGAGACCCGCGCCGCGCGCCGGCGCCCGGCGCCGCGGACCGGCGCTGCGAGTGGCCGGCGCCGCGGCGGCGACCGCGCTGCTGCTGCCCCTGGTGTCCGCCACGCCGTCCGCCTCGGCCGGGCAGCCGGGGCGCGACACGCTGGCGCGGGCGTTCGCCGGCGCGGCCGACCGCTACCGGGTCCCGCTGCCCGTGCTGCTCGGCGTGTCGTACCTGGAATCCCGCTGGGACGGCCACGGCGGCGCGCCGAGCGTCACGGGCGGGTACGGGCCGATGCACCTGACCGACGCGCGGACGGCGCTGGCCGAGGCGCCGCACCACGGCGAGGGTGCGGAGGATCCGCGCGGCGACACCGCCCGCCCGCCGCGGCGCCCCGCCGAGGCCCCCGCCCCGCGCGAGCTGCCGCCCCGGCTGCGCACCCTGGACCGGGCCGCGCGGCTGACCGGGCTGCCGCCCGCCGCGCTGCGCGGCGACGAGGCGGCCAACGTGCGCGGCGGGGCCGCCCTGCTGGCCGACGCCCAGCGGCGGCTCGGCCTGCCGCCGAGCCCCGACCCGGCCGACTGGTACGGGGCGGTGGCCGCCTACTCCGGCGCCGACGACGCCGCGACCGCCGCCGTCTTCGCCGACGACGTCTACGACGTCATCCGCCGCGGGCAGCGGCGCACCACCGAGGAGGGCCGGCGGCTGCGGCTGCCGGCCAGCCCCGGCCTGGTCCCCGACCGGGCGCAGATCCGGCGCCTGGGCCTGCCCGCACCCGCCCGGGACGAGCGCGTGGAGTGCCCGCGGAGCGTGGCCTGCTCGTGGGTGCCGGCCCCGTACCAGGAGCTGGCGGGCGGCGGGTACGGCAACCACGACCTGGCCGACCGGCCCGCGTCCCAGAGCGTCGACTACATCGTCGTGCACGACACCGAGGCCACCTGGGACACCACGCTGAAGCTGGTCCAGGACCCGGCGTACGTCTCCTGGCACTACAGCGTCCGGTCCGCCGACGGGCACATCGCCCAGCACGTGCCGGTGAAGGACGTCGGCTGGCACGCGGGCAACTGGTACGTCAACGCCAAGTCCGTCGGCGTCGAGCACGAGGGCTTCCTCGCCGCGCCGGACGCCTGGTACACGGAGGCGATGTACCGCGACTCGGCGCGGCTGGTGCGGTACCTGGCGCGGCGGCACGGCATCCCGCTGGACCGGCAGCACATCCTCGGCCACGACAACGTGCCCGGCCCGACCGCGGCCGGCGTCCGGGGCATGCACACCGACCCCGGGCCGTACTGGGACTGGGCCCACTACTTCGAGCTGCTCGGCGCGCCCTTCCGCCGCACCGCGGGCCCGCGCGGCGGCCTGGCCACCATCCGCCCCCGCTACGAGGCCAACCAGCCCGTCTACACCGGCTGCGAGGCGGGGAGCCGGCCCTGCGCCGCGCACGGCTCGGGCGCGGTGCGGCTGCACACGGCGCCGAGCGAGGACGCGCCGCTGGTGAAGGACATCGGGCTGCGCCCGGACGGCGGGGAGTCCACGACCGGGGTCAACGACACCGGCGCCCGCGCCTCCACCGGGCAGACCTTCGCGGTGGCCGGGCGGCAGGCCGGCTGGACGGCGGTCTGGTACCTCGGCCAGAAGGCGTGGTTCCGCGACGCCGAGGACCGGCCGGCCGCCGTGGACGCCGCCGGCCCGGTGGTCACGCCGCGCGCGGGCCTGGCCGACGTCCCGGTGTACGGCCGCGCCTACCCGGAGCAGGAGGCGTATCCGCAGGGCGTGCCCGTGCAGGCGGTCTCGCCGCTGCCGTACCGGCTGCCGGCCGGGCAGTCCTACGCGCTGGGCCTGGCCACGCGCGGCGAGTACCTGTGGGCGACCACCTTCGACCCGGCCGGGCACGCGGTGGTACGCGGAAAAGACACGTACTACCAGATCCAGTTCGGGCACCGGGTGGCGTTCGTCCGGGCCGCCGACGTGACGGTCCGGCCGTCCGGCGGGTGACCGGCCCCGGCAGGCCGGTCCGCGGCGCGCGCCGGGGACCGGGAGGTCCCCGGCCGCGCTCAGCCCTGCTGGAACATCTCGGCGGGCAGCGGCTTGAGCAGCCGGTACAGGTCGTCGGTGATGGGCCGGTCCCAGCTGGCGATGGTGACGAGCACGCCGTCGCTGCGGTCGAACTGGGCGCAGGCGATGCGGCTTTCGGAGAGCTTGACGCGGCGCACGATGAGCAGGTTGTCGTCGTGCATCACGGGGGTGTCCTCGGTGTCCACGACCTGGACGGGCTCGTCGTCGCCGAGCGCGGCCAGCAACTGGGCCACCTCGAACGGCGGCTGGCCCTCGGCCAGCTCGCGGGCCGGTGACCCCTCGGGCAGGTTGCCGATGATCATGGCCGGGCCGCGTCCGCCGAACAGGTCGTAGCGCAGGAAGACGCCCTGGCAGCTGCCGTCGGGCGCGGGCAGCAGACCCGCTCCCAGGTCGCCGGGCCAGTCACCCGGGTCCATGGCCAGGACGTCGAAGTCCGGCCCGGTGGGCGTGGCGGGGCTGCGGCGGCGGAGGAACGACATGCCCACATCGTACGTGCCCCACCCGGCGCGCCCGGCAGCGGCCACGGCCCCCGCCGACCCGGTGCGCGCCGCGGCCGGGGCGGCTCCGGCCTGGGGCGGCGCTCCGGAGGCCGGGTCCGCCGGAGGGCCTGGCGCCACTGCCGTCCGGCGGTCCCTCGGGCGGCCG
>NZ_JAVSCF010000326.1:0-6070 GCF_031932565.1 Streptomyces sp. B1866 | reverse complement strand
CCGGCAGTTCATCCCGTCCGTCGAGAAGGGCGTGCGCGCGCAGGCGGCGCGCGGCGTGTCCGCCGGGTACCCGCTGGTGGACGTGGCGGTGACCCTGGTGGACGGCAGGGCGCACGCGGTGGACTCCTCCGACGCGGCCTTCCAGACGGCGGGCGCGCTGGCGCTGCGGGACGCGGCCGCCCGGGCCGGCGTCCGGCTGCTGGAGCCGGTGGTGGAGGCGCGGGTGCTGGTCCCCGACGCGTACGTGGGCCCGGTCATGAGCGACCTGTCCGGGCGGCGCGGCCGGGTGGTGGGCACCGAGCAGTCGGACGGCGGGGTCACGGTGGTGCGCGCCGAGGTCCCCGAGCTGGGCATCGAGCGGTACGCGGTGGACCTGCGCTCGCTCACGCACGGCGCGGGGCGGTTCAGCCGCTCGTACGCGCGCCACGAGCCGATGCCGCCGCAGGTGGCCGACCGGGTGCGCGAGGGCGCGGCGGCGGGCGCGTAGCGGGAGCCGCACGCGGGTCGTACGGCGGGCGCGTACGGCGGCGGCGCCGGCCGGCGGGGCGTACGGCACCGGACGGAGCGGGACCGGGGCGGACGGCCCGGCGGCGGCACGGCCTCGGGACAGCCTCGGAACGGCCTGCGGACGGGCCGCCGCACGGGCCCGCGCGCGGCCCGGCGGTCGCGGACGCGCGGGCCGGTCGGCGGCAAGCCGGCGTGCGGGGCGTAGCCGGGCCGCCGACGGGGCACAGTCCGGGCAGAGCAGGACAGGTCCGGCCGGTGGGGCGGGCGGGGTGTGGGAGGCCCTGGCGACAGGGGGCGCGCGGCCCGGATACGCTGAGGCCGCGGCTCAAGCGGCGTGCGGTATAGGGGGCGTTGGTGACGGACGGATTCGACTTCAGTCCCGGGGCGCAGGTGCCGCTCACGGGGGCGGCGGGACAGACCGCGGCGACCCAGGCGCTGGCGTCGGCCGCCTACCGGGACGGGCCGCCGGCCAAGCTGCTCGACGCCAACTCCGAGTGGATGCAGTCGGAGGTCAAGGAGCCGCGGATATCGCTGTTCGAGCCGAACCTCGGCGAGGCGTTCGCCCGGGCCGTGCAGCAGCGGATGATCGGCAAGGGCCGCGGGCAGCTGATCCAGTCCTTCGGCATGGAGCCGCAGACGGTGGTCGAGCACTGCCTGGCGGCCAGCCGGATCCGGCGGACGCGCGACGCCCGGCTCACCGTCATCATGGCGGTCTTCGGCCTGCTGTTCCTGCCCGGGGTGCTGCTGTGGCTGGGCGCGTTCCAGCTGCGGCGCACGATAGCCGGGGCGCAGGACAAGCGGGTGGGCGCGCTGGGCTTCGCGCTGCTGGCCGCGCTCACCGTGATCACCGTGATCTTCCTGGTCAGGCTGCCGTTCGGCGGCTTCTGGGGGATCTACCTGCGCGGCGTGGTGGTCGCGCCGGTGGTCGGCTGGTATCTGGCCAAGCGGGTCTGCGAGCGTACGGCAAAGGACCTGCGGGACCGCTGGAGCGGCCTGCTGGCGGGCGGCGGCGTGGGCGCCAGGATCCCCGAGTCGGTGCCGAAGAACCCGGGTGAGAAGACGGCCGAGGATCTGCGCGCGTCGTTGCACAAGCTCACCGCCGAGCAGTACAGCAACATCGTCTTCTACGCCGGTCCCAAGGGCATCCTGGGCATGGGCACCCGCTGGGGAAGCTGGCAGCTCGCCGAGGACCTGGTGCCCGCCGACCCCGGCCGGGACATCGACCCGTTCCGCAGCTGGGACGTCATACGGGCCATCCACGACCGGCTGCGCCTGCTGGAGCGCGGCGCCCTGCACACCGGCGGCTTCCCCACCCCCTCGGTGCGGCACTGGGTGGTCTCGCCGGTCGGCGAGGGCGCGAAGACCGTGGCGCGCGGCGGCAGCTCCGAGGAGGAGGGCTACCAGATAAAGGGCGTGGACCTCCAGCGGATCTGCGACGAGCAGCAGTTCGGCAGCGGCGACCGGCACTACCTGGGCGTGCAGTTCGTGCTGTGGGACGGCCAGCTGGTGATCTCGATGCTGATCACGGTGACGTACCTGCACAACACGCTGCGCGTCGAGGTCACCGCGCACGCGCTCGGCCCGGTGCACCCGCTGTTCACCAGCAAGCCGTCGGCGCCGACGAAGACGGTCAGCAAGCCGTTCAAGTTCTGGGAGACCAAGTCGGTCCCGCTGCCGCTGGTCAACGCCCGCGAGGTGGTGCGGCTGGCCGCGCGCGCGCCGCTGACCTGGTATCCGCCGCTGCTGGAGTACTGGGGCGGGAAGCTGGTGCTGCCCGAGCCGTTCGGGCTGCGGCACGCGTGGGCGGACAAGCCGTGGCGGCACCGCTTCATGGCGGACGACGCGCTGCGCACCGCGACGCCCGTGCTGCGCGCGGTCCACGAGGCGGCCATCAAGGTGCTGCGGGAGCACGGCGTGGACACCGAGCGGTTCGGCAGCCGCTCGCTGGTGCTCAGCGGGCAGGTGCAGGACGCGGCGCCCAAGCGCGCCGANGTGGACACCGAGCGGTTCGGCAGCCGCTCGCTGGTGCTCAGCGGGCAGGTGCAGGACGCGGCGCCCAAGCGCGCCGACCTCTACGACGCGTAGCCCCCGCGCGGACGGGCCCGCCGCGGTGCCTCGGTGGCACCGCGGCGGGCCCGTCCGCGTCTCGCGGCGCCGCGCGGGCCGTTACGCGCCGGGCCAGGCGGCGGCGATCATGCGGCGGGTGTCGGCGAGCAGCTGCGGCAGCACCTTGGTGTGGCCGACGACGGGCATGAAGTTGGTGTCGCCGCCCCAGCGCGGCACCACGTGCTGGTGCAGGTGCGCGGCGATGCCCGCGCCCGCGACGGTGCCCTGGTTCATGCCGATGTTGAAGCCGTGCGCGCCGGAGGCGGCGCGCAGCGCGACCATGGCGGCCTTGGTGTACTCGGCGAGTTCGGCCGTCTCCGGGCCGTCGAGGTCGGTGTAGTCGGCGACGTGCCGGAAGGGCACGACCATCAGGTGCCCGCCGGTGTACGGGTACAGGTTCAGCACGGCGTACACGTACCGGCCGCGGGCGAGGATCAGCCCGTCCTCGTCGCTCTTGCCGGGGATCGCGCAGAAGGGACAGCCGTCTCCGGCGCCCGGACCGGTGGGCTTGTTCTCGCCCTGGATGTACGCCATCCGGTGGGGTGTCCACAGACGCTGGAAGGCGTCCTGGGTGCCGACTCCGATCTGCTGTTCCGGCTCGCTCGTCATGATGTGCAGCATAGGCGCCCGCGACGGGCGCCGAAGCGGTGAGGGGGCGGGCCCCGGGCCGGACCGCCCCCTCACGGCACCCTCGTTCCGCTCCGCGGCCCGCCGGTCCGCGGGGCCGGCCGCGGAGGGCGGCTCAGACCTGGACGCGCCGCCGCACCGCGTCGGCGATCTCGGCGAGGGCCTCCTCGCGACCGTACCGAGGTTCCGGGGTGGGCCGCGAAGGGGTTGCGCCGCGGCGCGGACCGGGCCGGGCAGGTGGCGGGCCGCGCCCCGCCCGGCCGAGGCGGAATCGACGCGATCCCGGAGTGCACCGCCCAGAAGCACCAGCACGCCTGGTGAAGATGTCCGCGGGGCAGAACGCCGTGGCTGCGCAGGGCCGCGCGCGTGTCGTGCCGGTCACCTCGCAGAAGCCGGGCCAGGGCCGCTTCGGACGGGCTCCCGGCCGTCGCCTGGTACACGATGATCACCTGTTGCTCGGCGCCGCCGACGGTGAGCGCCTGCCGCCGCAGGGCGAGGCCGCCGACCGCCAGCCGGGCCGGTTCCTCCCGGCGCAGCCCCGCCACCCGGCGCCGCCCCGTTGCGGGCGCCCCCGCGTCCGCCGGGGAGACTCGCCCGCGCCGGGCCTTGAGGAAATCTCCCAGTAGGTTGTCGGCCGCCGTGGTGCGAGGGTAACCCCGCGGGGGTGCTGGCTGACGACGCGCGGACGGCGCAGGCTCGATGACATGAAGACCTGGTTCATCACCGGCGCGTCCCGCGGCTTCGGCCGCATCTGGGCCGAAGCCGCTCTCGACCGTGGCGACCGCGTCGCCGCCACAGCACGCGACCCCGAGACCCTGCGACCCCTCGTCGACGCCCATGGGAACAACGTCCTCCCACTCCGCCTCGACGTGACCGACCGCACCGCCGCGACCACCGCGGTGCGGCGGGCCGCCGAGACCCTCGGCCGCCTGGACGTGGTCGTCAACAACGCGGGCTACGGGCTGTTCGGAATGGTCGAGGAAACCACCGAGGAGCAGGCCCGCGCCCAACTCGACACCAACCTGTTCGGACCGCTGTGGGTGACGCAGGCGGCTCTGCCGTACCTGCGGGCCCAGGGCAGCGGCCACATCCTCCAGGTTTCCAGCCTCGGTGGCCTCGCCGCCTTCCCCACGCTCGGGCTGTACAACGCCTCCAAGTGGGCCCTGGAGGGGATGAGCGAGGCCCTCGCCCAGGAGGTCGGCTCGTTCGGCATCCACGTCACCCTCGTCGAACCCGGCCCCTACGGCACCGACTGGTCAGGCGCCTCCGCGGCGCACACCGAGCCGCTCCCCGCCTACGAGCCCGTCCGCGTCGCGCGCCGGGCCGGCGCGTCCGCCCGCGCGCCCCAGGACCCGCGGGCCACCGCCGCCGCCGTCCTCGAACTCGTCGACACCGACACGCCGCCCCTGCGGATCTTCCTCGGCACCTATCCCTACCCGGTTGTCGAGGCGGCCTGTCGGAAGCGGCTCGACACCTGGCAGGACTGGCGGTACCTCGCGTCCCGGGCGTGACCGGACGAGAGTCCGGTGCGGGGCGACGGGCGGTGCGCCGACCGGCCGCCGCGGCCCGGGCCGGCGCGTACGGACCGTTCCGCCACCGGGCACACGCCCGGGACAGCTTCGCCCGGGCGGCGGTTCGACGGCGGGGGTCCTCGGGTATCACCTGTCCAAGGCCGGGCAGCGGCACCACCCGGCCGGACGGTGTGAGGAGTTGAGGCCATGCCCCGCTGGTTCGAGGGACCGCTCGCCGCCTTGGACGCCAGGGCCACCGGAGCCGACACCGAGCGGGACCGCGTGGTCTCGGCCGCCTTCGTCATCCAGCGGGAGCCCGACGGCGTCGCCGAGTGCCGGCGCTGGCTGGTCAGCCCCGGGGTGCCGGTCCCCGAATCCGCCGCCGAGGCGCACGGCCTGACGGAGGATCACCTGCGGCGGCACGGCAGGTGGCCGGCGCCGGTCATGCAGGAGGTGGGCCAGGGGCTCGCCGAGAGCGCGGCGTCCGGGATTCCGCTGGTGGTGATGGACGCGCCGTTCGATCTGACGCTGCTGGACCGGGAGCTGCGACGGCACCGCAACTCCTCGCTGACCGCGGCCCTGTCCGGAAGCCCACTGCGGGTGCTCGACCCGCAGGTCCTCGACCGGCACCTCGACCGCTACCGCAAGGGCCGCCGCACGCTGGCCGACCTGTGCGCGCGCTACGGCGTGGAGCAGGCGCGGACGCGCGACACGGCCGCCGACGCGCTCGCCGCCCTGAAGGTCGTACGGGCGCTGGGCCGGCGCTTCGCGTCCCGGCTGGAGGCGCTGAGCCCGGCCGAGCTGCACGAGCGGCAGACGGAGTGGTACGCGGCCCAGGCGCGCGGACTCCAGGCGTGGTTCGCGCGGGACGGCTCGGACGAGCACCTGAACCCGTCCTGGCCGCTGCGCCCCGGGCTGCCCGCCGTGGCGTGAACGCCCGCGAGTCGAACGCCCGCGCGGGAGCCGACGCGGTTGCCGCCACGCTGCCGGGGCCGGAAACCCCGACAGCGGCGACGCACCGAGGCCGACGTCGACAAGGACCCTGCTCGGCTCCGACCCGGGTGTCGGAGAGGTCGCGGCCCTACGCTGTCCTCCATGCCTACGGACAGCGCGCACGGCGACGCCACGTCAGCCCGTCGCCTCATCCTGTGGGACGTGGACCACACGCTCGTCAGTATTGGCGGTGGGGTAAGCCGCACCATCTACGAACGGGCCTTCCAGCCCCAGGCAACCAACAGGGGCCGCCCTGGCGGACGGCCCCTGAAAGTAACAAGTTGCAATGGTCTTCTTATGGTGGGCGATACTGGGATCGAACCAGT
>NZ_JAVSCF010000325.1:0-6145 GCF_031932565.1 Streptomyces sp. B1866 | reverse complement strand
TGACCAGGTCAGACCTTAAAGAACAAGTTAAGCAACGGCCCGCGCGGGTACGCCGCCCAGTGCACCGCCCTAGGCCGCCGACGACAGGAGCCCGAGTGCCCGTGGACCGCATCGTCATCGAGAACTGCGCCATCGCGACAGTGGACGCGCAGGGCACCGAGCACGCCTCGGGCCACGTCGTCGTCGCGGGCGACCGCGTGGAGTCGGTGGCCGCCGGGCCCGCGCCGCGCGGCCTGGCGGACGTGGCGCGCCGCGTCGACGGCACCGGGCACCTGCTCACCCCCGGCCTGGTCAACACCCACCACCACTTCTACCAGTGGCTCACCCGGGGCCTGGCGCAGGACTGCAACCTGTTCGACTGGCTGACCGCGCTCTACCCCACCTGGGCGCGCGTCGACGAGGACATGGTGTACGCGGCGGCCCTCGGCTCGCTCGCGGTGATGGCGCGCGGCGGCGTCACCACCGCCATGGACCACCACTACGTCTTCCCGCGCGGCGCGGGCGACCTGCTGGGCGCGGAGATCCGCGCCGCGCGCGAGGTGGGCGTCCGCTTCACCGCCGCCCGCGGCTCCATGGACCTGGGCGCCTCGGACGGCGGACTGCCGCCGGACTTCGCGGTGGAGACCACCGACGCCGCCCTCGCCGCCACCGAGGAGGCCGTCGACACCCACCACGACGCGTCCTTCGGCTCGATGCTCCAGATCGCCGTCGCGCCCTGCTCGCCGTTCTCGGTCACCACCGAACTGCTGCGGGAGTCGGCGGCGCTCGCCCGGCGCAAGGGCGTACGGCTGCACACGCACGGCTCGGAGACGGTGGAGGAGGAGAAGTTCTGCCACGAGCGGTTCGGCACGGGCCCGACCGCCTACCTGGAGTCGGCCGGCTGGCTGGGGGAGGACGTGTGGATGGCGCACTGCGTGCACATGTCCGACGCGGACATCGCCGCCTTCGCCCGCACCGGCACCGGCGTCGCCCACTGCCCGTCGTCCAACGCGCGCCTGGCCGCGGGCCTCGCGCGCGTCCCCGACCTGCTCGCCGCGGGCGTGCCGGTCGGCCTCGGCGTCGACGGCACCGCGTCCAACGAGTCGGGCGAACTGCACACCGAACTGCGCAACGCCCTGCTGATCAACCGTCTGGGCCCGCACCGCGAGAAGGCGCTGACGGTCCGGCAGGCGCTGCGCCTGGGCACGTACGGCGGCGCGCGCGTGCTGGGCAGGCAGGACCAGATCGGCTCGATCGAACCGGGCAAGCTCGCCGACCTGGTGCTGTGGAAGCTCGACGGCCTCGCCCACTCCACCATCGCCGACCCGGTCGCCGCCCTGGTCCTGGGCGCCCCGGCGCCGGTCACGCTGGCGCTGGTGGGCGGCCGGCCGGTGGTGGAGGCGGGCCGGCTGACGGCGGTGGACGAGGACGCCGTCGCGCGCCGGGCCCGCGACGAGGCCCGGCGGCTGGCCCGTATCGCGGCGGAGGGCTGAGCCGCCGGGCGGCCCTGCGGCCGCCGGGGCCACCGCCCGCCTAGGCCACCGCCCGCCGGGGCTCCTGCCCGCCGGGCGGGGGCGCGGCCGGGCTCAGTCCAGCAGCTCGTACGCGGGCAGGGTCAGGAACTCCGCGTAGTCCTTCTCCAGCGCCACCTTCAGCAGCAGGTCGTGCGCCCGCTGCCAGGCGCCCGCGGCGAAGGCCGCCTCGCCCAGCTCGGCGCGGAGGGCCGCCAGGTCCTCGGCCGCGATGCGCCGCACCAGCTCCGCGGTGACCTTCTCGCCGTCCGCCAGGACCACTCCCGCGTGCACCCACTGCCAGATCTGCGACCGGGAGATCTCGGCGGTCGCCGCGTCCTCCATCAGGTTGAAGATGGCCACGGCGCCCAGGCCGCGCAGCCACGCCTCGATGTAGCGGATCCCGACCTGGACGGCGCCCCGCAGGCCCTCCCGGGTCGGCCGGGCGTCCAGCGAGGCGACGTCGGTCAGCTGCGCGGCGGTGACGCGCACGTCCTCGCGCAGCCGGTCCTTCTGGTGCGGGCGGTCGCCCAGCACCGCGTCGAACGCGGCCCGGCACACCGGCACCAGGTCCGGGTGCGCGACCCACGAACCGTCGAAGCCGTCGGCCGCCTCCCGATCCTTGTCGGCCCTGACCTTGCCGAAGGCCGCCGCGTTGACCTCCGGGTCGCGGCGGGAGGGGATGAAGGCCGCCATGCCGCCGATGGCGTGGGCGCCGCGCCGGTGGCAGGTGCGCACCAGCAGCTCGGTGTACGCGCGCATGAACGGCGCCGTCATGGTGACCGCGTTGCGGTCCGGCAGGACGAACGCCGGGCCCGCGTCGCGGAAGTTCTTGATGACCGAGAACAGGTAGTCCCAGCGGCCCGCGTTCAGCCCGGAGGCGTGCTCGCGCAGCTCGTAGAGGATCTCCTCCATCTCGTACGCGGCGGTGATCGTCTCGATGAGGACGGTGGCACGCACGCTCCCGCGCGGGATGCCGAGCCGGTCCTGGGCGAAGAGGAAGACGTCGTTCCACAGGCGCGCCTCCAGGTGGGACTCCGTCTTCGGCAGGTAGAAGTACGGGCCCTTGCCCTGGTCGAGCAGGCGGCGCGCGTTGTGGAAGAAGTAGAGCCCGAAGTCGACCAGGGCGCCGGGCACGGCCCGGCCGTCCGCCCGCAGGTGCCGCTCGTCCAGGTGCCAGCCGCGCGGCCGCATGACGACGGTGGCCAGCTCGCCGGCCGGGCGCAGCGCGTAGGCGCGGCCCTCGGGGGTGGTGAAGTCGATGCGCCGCTCGTAGGCGTCGACGAGGTTGAGCTGTCCGAGGACCACGTTGGCCCAGGTGGGCGACGAGGCGTCCTCGAAGTCGGCCAGCCACACGCGCGCGCCGGAGTTGAGGGCGTTGACGGTCATCTTGCGGTCCGTCGGGCCGGTGATCTCCACCCGGCGGTCCTCCAGCGCGGCCGGGGCCGGGGCGACGCGCCAGGAGGGGTCGTCGCGGATGTGCGCGGTCTCGGGCAGGAAGTCCAGCGCGCCGGTCCGGGCGATCCCGGCGCGCCGCGCGGCGCGCCGGGCCAGCAGCTCGTCGCGGCGCGGCGTGAAGCGGTGGTGCAACTCGGCCAGGAAGGCCAGGGCCGCGTCGGTCAGCACCTCGTCCTGGCGCTCCACCGGGGCGGCGCCGACGACGGTGAGCGGCGGCACGGACGCTGGCGTGGACATGGGTCTTCACTCCTTGCCGGGAGGCCGGGGCTGGGGGCTTGAGGCGGGGGCTCGGGGTGGTCCGGGAGGCCGGGCCCCGTCTTTTTGCATGATGGAGAATAGTTTTCTCATCGTGGAATCTCAATCGGTCACGGGCGGCGGGTCCGCGCCGGGCTCCCGGGCCCGCAGCAGCGCCAGGTCGTCCGGGGTGTCGATGTCGTCCGGCCGGGCGACGTCGGAGCAGTCCACGAGCGTCAACTCCGACCGGTGGCCGGCCAGGTACGCCCGCGCCCCCCGGTCGCCGGCCGCGCTCGCCGCCACCGCCGCCCACCGGTCCGCGCCGATCAGCACCGGGTGCCCGCGCCGCCCGCCGTACGCCGCGGCCGCCAGGTCGGCCGCACCGCGGTGCGCGGCCAGCACCCGGGCGACGGCCGCCGCCCCGACCCACGGCTGGTCCACCAGTGCCACCAGCGCCGCCCGCGCGCCCGTGCCGGCCAGCGACGCCAGGCCGGCCCGCAGCGAGGAGCCCATGCCCTCCTCCCAGTCCGGGTTGTCGACCAGCGCGCACCCGGGCAGGCGCGCCCGGGCCCGCACCGCCGCGGCCGCCGCGCCCAGGACGACGTGCACCGGCGCACAACCACCGTCGCGCAGTGCGCCCGCCGCGCGCTCCACCAGCGGCCGACCGCCGTACTCCAGCAGCGCCTTGGCCCGCCCGCCCAGGCGCCGCCCGCCGCCCGCCGCCAGCAGCACCCCCGCGACCTGCGCGGACCCCGGCGCGATGTGATCCATACGCCCTGCTTACCCCACAGCCGGATATTCTTCTGTCATGTGTCACGACTTTCGCACGCCATATGGCGCACACAGTGTGAAGTGTCGTTAACTGATCCGACGGCGCTGCCTCGTCCGGTCCGCACCCGGGGGGCGCGCGGCTCGCTGGGGAGTATGGGGAGTACTCGCGCAAGGGCGCGTGAGGGGGGAGAGGGGCAGCATTGTCCGATGAGGGTGGGAGACTGACGGCACGACACGGCGCCGTGACGGCCGTCGAGGGCGGCACGGCAGGCGGGCGCGAGCAAACGCTCGGCGCCGAGGACGATCCGCGCGTGGCCGAGCTGCGGCGGTGCGTCGCACGGCTGCGGCGCGAACTGGCCGGGCACCCGGCCGACCTGCCGGACCGCGACATCGCGGAGCAGGAGCTGGCGGCACTGGACGCCATCACGCGCACCGGGCCGCCCCCGGTGCCCAGCCTGCGCCGGTCGCTGCTGCTCATCGCGGGCGCGGTCGGCTCGGTGAGCGCGCTGTCGTCCGCGCTGTGCGGGGTCCGCGCGGCCATCGACCTGTTCGGGGAGCCGCCCCGGCGGCGCGACGGCGGCTGACGGCCCGTCGCCACGCGGCGGCCCGGCGGTGCCTGTCCGGGGCCGCCGCCCGGCGGCGTGCCCAGGCGGCGCGGCCCGCCGCCGTTCCGAAGGCCGGTTCGCGGGCCTGCCCGTCGCAGCCGGACCCGCGGGGCCGCGTCTGTACGCGGGGCCGTGTCCGTGCGCGGGGCCGTGTCCGTGCGCGGGGCCGTGTCCGTGCGCGGGGCCGTGTCCGTGCGCGGGGCCGTGTCCGTGCGCGGGGCCGTGTCCGTGCGCGGGGCCGTGTCCGTGCGCGGGGCCGTGTCCGTGCGCGGGGCCGTGTCCGTGCGCGGGGCCGTGTCCGTGCGCGGGGCCGTGTCCGTGCGCGGGGCCGTGTCCGTGCGCGGGGCCGTGTCCGTGCGCGGGGCGCGGGGCCGCCGCGCGCCGCGCCCGTGCGGCGACTCCCGGGACCGTACGACCGCGTCGGCCGCGGCTTCNGTCCGTGCGCGGGGCCGTGTCCGTGCGCGGGGCGCGGGGCCGCCGCGCGCCGCGCCCGTGCGGCGACTCCCGGGACCGTACGACCGCGTCGGCCGCGGCTTCCGGCCCCGGCGGGCCGCTGAGAGCGCGCGCGGCCCGGCGCGCGGGCGGCCATGCGGGGCCTCACACCTGCGGGGTGCCGCCGGCCAGCGCGTCCGACAGCTGCGCGGCGACCTCCTTCAGCAGCGGCACGATCTCGCGCGTCGCCTCGTCCGTGACCCGCCCGGCCGGCCCGGAGATGGAGATGGCCGCCGCCGTCGGCGAGTCGGGCACCGCGACCGCGAGGCAGCGCACGCCGAGCTCCTGCTCGTTGTCGTCCACCGCGTAGCCGGTCTCCCGGACCTGCCGCAGCGCGTCGAGGAACAGGTCCGGTGACGTGATCGTCTTCTGGGTCTCGGCGGGCATGCCGGTACGGGCCAGCAGCGCGCGCACCTCCGGGGCGGCCAGACCCGCCAGCAGCGCCTTGCCCACGCCCGTGGCGTGCGGCAGCACCCGCCGCCCGACCTCGGTGAACATCCGCATCGAGTGCCGGGAGGGCACCTGCGCGACGTAGACGACCTCGTCGCCGTCGAGCAGCGCCATGTTCGCGGTCTCGCCGGTCTCCTCCGCCAGCCGGGCCAGGTAGGGCCGCGCCCAGGTGCCCAGCAGCCGGGACGCGCTCTCGCCCAGGCGGATCAGCCGGGGGCCGAGCGCGTACCGCCGGTTCGGCTGCTGGCGCACGCAGCCGCAGGCGACCAGCGTGCGCATCAGCCGGTGGATGGTGGGCAGCGGCAGGCCGCTGCTGCTCGCCAGCTCGCTCAGGCCCACCTCGCCCCCGGCGTCGGCCATCCGCTCCAGCAGGTCGAAGGCGCGCTCCAGGGACTGGACGCCACCGGTCGCGCCGGCGGCGGTCTTGGGCTCGGCGGACGGCGGCACGTCGGCGGTTCCCTTCGAGCGGGTCGAGCGGGTGGAGCGGGGCGGAGCGGCGGGGCGGACGGCGCCGCGCCGTGCGGCGGGCGCCACCGGCCGACCGGCCACCGGGCAGCCTACCCGCACCCGGCGATCTCCACAGCGGTCCGGCGGGGCCCGCGGCGGCCCGGAACGGGCGGGCCGCCGCCCCGCCGGGCGCGGCAG
>NZ_JAVSCF010000324.1:0-6220 GCF_031932565.1 Streptomyces sp. B1866 | reverse complement strand
CGACGGGCCGGAGGCGGTCACCGCGCGGCCTGCGGTGGAGGAGGCCGTGCGGGCGCTGGCGGACACGGCGACGGCCGGACTGCCCGCGCCGTGGGAGCGTGCGGTGCGGGAGGCGGCGGCGCGCGGCGGACGGGACCTGCCGGAGGCCGTCGACGTGGCCGTGGCGGTCGCGGCGCTCGGCGCCCGCCCGGCCCGGCCACGGTGGTGGTCGGCGGCCCGGGCGGCGCAGTGGACGCTGCTGGCCGGGCAGGCGGCGGGCGCCGGGGGAATGGCGGCGGCGGGGTCCGGGCAGACCGGGGGAGTGGCCTGGTGGGTGCCCGCGCTGACGGTGGCGGGGACCGCGGCGGGCGGGCCGCTGCTGGCCCGGGTCTGCGACCTGGCGGCGCGCGGGCCGGCCCGGCGGCACGGGCAGGCGGTGGAACGGCGGCTGCGCGAGGTGGCGGCGGACTGCGGGCGGGAGCGGGTGCTGGAGCCGGTGGCGGCCGAACTGGCGCGCTACCGGGAGGTGCGGGAGCAGTACGTCATCGCGTCCGGCGGGGTCTGAGCGCCACCCCGCCACCCGGTCCGGACGGTGACGGCAGCGGGCAAGTCACCCGATCGGGCGGCCGAGTTGTCCACAACCGTCCGGTAGTCCCCAGGGCCGAGCGGGAGTCGGCGGTCCGGTGCAGCATGAACGGCGTACGAGGCGGCAGCCCGGATCGCGTCCGTGGTCCGGGCGGGCCGCCACCTGACCGGACGACCTGACGGGGCGGCTGAATGAACGAGACCTGGGTGACCGTGGTGGGGAACGTGGCGACGGCACCGGACTTCCGCGAAACGACCACGGGCGTGCCGGTGGTCCGCTTCCGGCTGGCGACGGCCGCGCGGCGCTGGGACCGCGAGCGCGAGGCGTGGACGGACGGACCCACGAGCTTCTACACCGTCTGGGCCCGGCGCGCCCTGGCGGCGAACGTGGCCGCCTCGGTGGCCCTCGGCGAACCGCTCCTCGTGCACGGCACGCTCAAGGTCCGCGAGCAGCAGCGCCACAGCGGGGAGAAGGGCGAGAGGGAGGCCCCGGGCGACGGCGGGCGGTGGGCCACCGCGGACATCGAGGCGGTGGCGGTCGGACACGACATGGCGCGCGGCACGTCGGCCTTCCGCCGAGTGGCCCAGGCCAGGCCCCTGCCGGCCGTGCCGGTCGGCGCGCCGGCCCTCTGAAAGAGCCGACGATTTATCGATAAGTCCAGGTCAGGGGGTTGCCGACGCGGATAACGATTCCGATTCGGATCGGTCTTGCGCCGGTATAGCCCAGGCCCCCGCCACGCCCGCTCCCTAGGATCGCCGACGTGCCATCAGGGGCTATGGCGTTATGAGTTCACCGGTGGGGCGGGGCTTTCGCCACCGCGCCCGCCCGGGAGGGAAGACGATGATTTCTCCGATCCTGAAAGGCAGACGGGCGGCCGCCCGTCTGGTCGCCGCTGCCATGGTGTCGGGCCTGGCGGCGGTCGGCGGCGTGGCCACCGCCGGCCCGGCCGCGGCGGACGACGCGCAGCCGGGGCAGGGCGGCGCCACCGCCACGCTCGACGGGCTGAAGGTCTACGACCAGGCGGTCGTGCACGAGCGCGGCGGGAAGCACCGGATCAAGGCCGGCCTGTTCAGCCTGACGGTCGGCAAGGGCAGCGGCACCATCCAGACGTACTGCATCGACCTGCACACCCACACCCGGCCCAAGGCCACCTACCAGGAGAAGCCCTGGAGCGCCACGTCCCTGGGCCGCAACCCGGACGCGGGCAAGATCAAGTGGATCTTGCAGAACTCGTACCCGCAGGTCAAGGACCTGTCCGCGCTCGCGGCCAAGGCCCACTCCGGCCGTCTGACCGCCAAGACCGCGGCCGCGGGCACCCAGGTGGCCATCTGGCGCTTCTCCGACCGGGCCGACGTCACCGCCGTCGACCCCGCCGCCGAGAAGCTGGCCGACTACCTCCAGCGCAGCGCGCGGACCCTGGAAGAGCCCAAGGCGTCCCTGACCCTGGACCCGCCCGCGGTCTCCGGCAAGTCCGGTGACCGCCTCGGCCCGGTCACGGTGCACACCAACGCCGACCGGGTCACGGTCACCCCGGGCTCCGGCGCCGCCGCATCCGGCGTGAAGGTCGTCGACAAGAACGGCCAGCCGGTGACCAGCGCGGCCAACGGCACGGAGCTGTACTTCGACGTGCCGGCCGGCGCCGCCGAGGGCTCCACCAGCCTGACCGCCACCGTCACCACCCGGGTCCCGGTCGGCCGCGCGTTCGCCAGCCAGACCAGGAGCCAGACCCAGATCCTGGCCGGGTCGACGGTGAGCACCGTCACCGCGACCGCCACCGCGAACTGGGCGAAGAAGGGCCCGATACCCGCGCTCTCCGCCGAGAAGGACTGCGCCGAGGGCGGCGTGGCGGTCACCGCCTCCAACGAGGGCGACGAGGCGTTCACCTTCGAGCTGGCCGGGCAGAAGCACACCGTCGAGGCCGGCGCGTCCAAGACGATCACTGTCCCGGTGGCCGAGGACCAGGCGTACAAGTTCACCATCACCGGGCCGAACGGCTTCGAGAAGACCTTCTCCGGGGTCCTGGACTGCAAGACCGCGGGCACCACCGGCGGCGGCGGTGTCCCGACCCCCCAGCCGTCCACCGGCCAGCCCTCCGCTCAGCCCAGCGCCGCGTCGGCGGGCGGCGCCGCGGCCGCCACGACCGGCGGCAACCTGGCCGAGACCGGCAGCAGCAGCAACACCCCGGTGATCGTGGGCGTGGCCGTGGGCCTCGTCGTGGTCGGCGGCGCCGCGGTGTTCTTCGTCCGCAGGAAGAAGGCGGGGACCCGGTCCGAGTGACCACCCGCCAGGCCGTCCGCCCGCCCGAGGGCCCGCCCGCCCGACGGCCCGGGCGTGCGGACGGCCGGGGTGCGCGGACGGCCGGGGCGTGGGGACGGCCGGGGTGCGCGGACGGCCCGGCAGCGGGGTCCCCGATGGCGGGGCCGGTAACGGCCCGACTGCCGTCCGGGTCGACCCCCGCCCGAGTACGGCCTGACCGAGTACGGCCTGACCGAGTACGCCCTGACCGAACCCGGCTCGACCGGCCCCGGCCGCCCCGCCCCGGTCCCGGCGTCCGGTGAGCCAGGGCCCGGGCGAGGACGGCCCGGCGTCGCCCCCCCCGGGCCGCTCCTGGGCCGCCCCCGGGCCGGTCCAGGCCGGGGCGCGGCCTCCCGCGGGCGGGGCGGCCCCCGGGCGGGGTGGGTCGCCCCGGAACCCGGGCCCGCGGCGGCGGACCGCCACCGGACGGCGGGACCCGAGCCGAGGAACGGCGGGGACGGGCCGGGGGTCCGGCGGCACCCCCGGCGAGTCATCTCGTTTCCGCACGGGGGTTGTCGTACGGCAAGATGGGGAGTACTGCCCGCACGCGGCATGGCCACATATCGACACCCACACAGATGGCGGACGGATTCTCTTGGCTGAGTTCATCTACACCATGCGCAAGACGCGCAAGGCGCACGGCGACAAGGTGATCCTCGACGACGTCACGCTGAGCTTCCTGCCCGGCGCGAAGATCGGTGTCGTCGGCCCCAACGGCGCCGGTAAGTCGACGGTGCTGAAGATCATGGCCGGTCTTGAGCAGCCCTCCAACGGTGACGCGTTCCTCACTCCCGGCTACAGCGTCGGCATCCTGCTCCAGGAGCCCCCGCTGGACGAGACCAAGACCGTCCTGGAGAACGTGCAGGAGGGCGTGGCCGCCGTCAAGGGCAAGCTGGACCGGTTCAACGAGATCGCCGAGCAGATGGCGACCGACTACTCCGACGCGCTGCTGGAGGAGATGGGCAAGCTCCAGGAGGAGCTGGACCACGCCAACGCGTGGGACCTGGACGCCCAGCTCGAACAGGCCATGGACGCGCTCGGCTGCCCGCCCGGCGACTGGGCCGTCACCAACCTGTCCGGTGGTGAGAAGCGCCGCGTCGCGCTGTGCCGGCTGCTGCTGGAGGCCCCCGACCTGCTGCTGCTCGACGAGCCCACCAACCACCTGGACGCCGAGTCCGTGCAGTGGCTGGAGCAGCACCTGGCCAAGTACGCGGGCACCGTCGTGGCCATCACCCACGACCGGTACTTCCTGGACAACGTGGCCGAGTGGATCCTGGAGCTGGACCGCGGCCGCGCCATCGGCTACCAGGGCAACTACTCCACCTATCTGGAGACCAAGCAGGCGCGCCTGAAGGTCGAGGGCCAGAAGGACGCCAAGCGGGCCAAGCGCCTGAAGGAAGAGCTGGAGTGGGTCCGCTCCAACGCCAAGGGGCGGCAGGCCAAGTCCAAGGCCCGCCTCGCGCGCTACGAGGAGATGGCCGCCGAGGCCGAGAAGACCCGGAAGCTGGACTTCGAGGAGATCCAGATCCCGCCGGGCCCGCGCCTGGGCAACGTGGTCGTCGAGGTGGAGAACCTGTCGAAGGCGTTCGGCGACAAGGTCCTCATCGAGGACCTGTCCTTCACCCTGCCGCGCAACGGCATCGTGGGCGTCATCGGCCCCAACGGCGCGGGCAAGACCACCCTGTTCAAGATGATCCAGGGTCTGGAGAAGCCGGACTCGGGCGTCATCAAGGTCGGTGAGACGGTCAGCATCAGCTACGTCGACCAGACCCGCTCCAACATCGACGCCAAGAAGACGCTGTGGGAGGTCGTCTCCGACGGCCTGGACTACATCAACGTCGGCCAGGTCGAGATGCCCTCCCGCGCCTACGTCTCCGCCTTCGGCTTCAAGGGCCCCGACCAGCAGAAGCCGGCCGGCGTGCTCTCCGGCGGCGAGCGCAACCGCCTCAACCTGGCGCTCACCCTCAAGCAGGGCGGCAACCTGCTGCTCCTGGACGAGCCGACCAACGACCTGGACGTGGAGACGCTGTCCTCGCTGGAGAACGCGCTGCTGGACTTCCCCGGCTGTGCCGTGGTCGTCTCCCACGACCGCTGGTTCCTCGACCGCGTCGCCACGCACATCCTCGCCTACGAGGGCGACTCCCGCTGGTTCTGGTTCGAGGGCAACTTCGAGGCGTACGAGAAGAACAAGGTCGGCCGGCTCGGCCCGGAGGCGGCGCGGCCGCACCGCGCCACGCACAAGAAGCTGACCCGGGGCTGAGCGTGGCCCGGCACCTCTACTCCTGCGCCGTGCGCTGGTCGGACATGGACGCGTTCGGCCACGTCAACAACGTGCAGTTCCTGCGCTATCTGGAAGAGGCGCGGGTGGACTTCATATGGCGCCTCGCGCCGGGCGGCGGCAGCGGCGCGTTCACCGGCGCCGTGGTCGTCGCCCGGCACGAGATCGACTACCTCAAGCCGCTGGTGCACCGGCACACGCCGGTGACCATCGAGACGTGGGTGACGAAGGTCGGCGCGGCCTTCGTCAACCTCGCCTACGAGGTGAAGGACGAGCAGGCGCTCTACGCGCGCGCCACCACCGTCCTGGTCCCCTACGACCTCCAGGCGGGCAAGCCGCGCCGCGTCACCGCGGAGGAGCGGGCCTTCCTGGCGGACTACCTGGAGGACGGCGGCGGGGCCGACGGCCGCGGCGACAAGGACGAGTGGCCGAAGGAGGCCGTCGCCGTATGACGGCGCACGGTACGACGGCGCACGGCGGACCCGGGCCGGTCCCCGCGCTCCGCCTCGCCGACGCCCGGGAGGCGGCGGACCTCGCCGCCTTCCTGGCCCGGCTGATCCACTACGACCGCGCCGCCGCCGTGCGGCTCCAGGCGGGCGGCGGCGTGCTGGCCGTCTTCGGCCGGCCCCCGTCGTTCGAGGTGCTGGCCGTGCGCACGGCCCGGCTCGCCCCGGCCTGCGCGGGGGCACCCGAGGCGCTGGACACCACCGTGTCGGCCGGGCAGCTCGCCGAGGCGCTGGGCGAGGCCGCTCCGGCCGGCCCGGCCGGCGCCGCGGACCTGCCCGCCGACGGCCTGCAGGTCACCGTGCCCCCCGCCGTCACCGGCCCGCCGTGGGCCGGGGTGCTGCCGCCGCGCGGCGGCTGGCAGCGCGTGCCGGGCCTGCCCGGAGCCGAGGCGGTCCGGGCCGCGGTGGCCGCCGCGGTCGCCGAGTTCCGCGCCCGCGACGAGGCGCTGCCCGCCGAGCACCGCACCCGCGCCGAGCGCGACCGCATCGGCCGCGAGATCTGGTCCCGCACGCTCGGCGACACCGGCCTGCCGCTGCGCGCCGTGCACGCGGCGCAGGCGCTGGGCTTCCTGCGGC
>NZ_JAVSCF010000323.1:0-6230 GCF_031932565.1 Streptomyces sp. B1866 | reverse complement strand
GGCGGCGGCTGACGCCGTCCGCGCTCACGCGGCGCCCTCCTCGGGTCGGCGGCGCCCGGCACCGGCACCGGCACCGGCGCCGGAGGCGGCCCGGGCCGCCGGGCCGGATCCGTGGGCGTACGAGCTTGCGGGCCGCGGGTTTCCGAGGTACGGGTGCCCGGGGCACCGGCTTCCGGGGCATGGGCTCCCGGCGTACCGGTTCCCGGGGGCCGGTCGCCCGGGGGCGGGCCCGTCGGCGTCCCGCGCGGGGCGCCGGTTTCCGTTTCCGGGTGGTCGGCGGCGCGCGGCCGGTCCGGGGTCTGGGCGGTGTGCGACGCCGGGCCGGGGCCGCACCCGCGGCCGGTCGCTGTCGTCCGTGTGCATGCGGCAATCCCCCTGAGGCAGTCGAAAAATGGCATCTCGCATAAAACGGGTCAGACGCGACTATACGACCACGCTTCGCAGGCCAGGCGCCGATGAGGCCGTGCCCGTGTCCCGCGCCCGCGCCCCGCCTGGCCGGGCGGACTGTCAGACCCGTCTCGTAGCGTGGTGAGGGTGTGGGGCGCGGCGGCGGGGCCGGGGCCGGTGAGAGGTGATGGGGGAGGCGTGAGCAGGGTGGACAGGGGGAGCGTGGTGACGATCCGGATCGTCGGCCGGGATCTGCCCGGCCCGGTGTGCGGGGACCACCGGCACGTCCACGTCGGCGTGCAGCGGGGCGCGGAGCCGGTCCAGGTGGTGCCGTCGGCCGACGGCGGGCGGGCGGTCTTCGAGGTGCCGGTCGAGGTCGTCACCGCCGCCGACGGCTCCGCCGACTACCGGGGTCCGTACGTGCACGGCCGCCGCGGCGGCCGGTTCCTGTACCTGACCTGGGGCGAGCGGCCCCCGGGCGGGCCGTTTGCCATGTTCCGCCGCGCCAAGCTGGCCCTCGACGACATACCGGGCGAGGTGTGGGCGTCGGCGGTGGACGGGGGCGTCGTCGAGGGCAGCCTGGGGCTCGCCGACGCCGACGGGATGCCGGTGTGCGCGTCCGTACGGCCGCCGCGGGTCGCCTGGCGGGCGGAGGCCGGTCCGGCCGCCGCCGGGCTCGCCGCTGAGCCGGGATCCGGTTGAGCGATGTGGAGTGCCTGGTCGGCGCCGGGGCGGGGGCTGGGGGACGCGCGGCCGGACGCAGCCGGGGTGCGGCCGGGTGCGGCCGTCGTCCCGGGCGGGCCCGGCACGGCGTCCGGCTCTGGTCGGCCGCTCCCGCTCCGTGCCGCGCCAGACTGGGAGGCGGAAGGCGAGGGGAGGCACCCGTGATGACCACGGAGACGGAGCGCAGCGCCGGGCTGCCGGGGTCCGGCGCCGGGCTGCCGGGATCGGCCGGGCTTCCGGAACCGGGCGGGCTTCCGGGGTTCGGCGGCGGGCTGCCGGGGTCCGGCGGCGGGCTGCCGGGATCGGCCGGGCTACCGGAACCGGGCGGGCTGCCGGAGGCGGCTGGGGCTCCGGGGGACGCCGGTCGGCCGGGCGCCGCCGTAAGGGGGCGGGCGTGAGCGCGCTCGTCCCCCGGCCCCGGCTGGGCCTCGCGCCAGGCGCGGTGCATGTGCCCGGCTGGCTCACCCCGGACCAGCAGCGGGCCCTGGTCACCGCCTGCCGGAGCTGGGCGGCCGGGCCGGTGCCGATCCGGCGCACCCGGCTGCCGCGCGGCGGCCTCATGTCCGTACAGACCGTGTGCCTGGGCTGGCACTGGCTGCCGTACCGCTACAGCCGTACGGCCGACGACGTCAACGGCGCGCGCGTGGCGCCGTTCCCGGAGTGGCTGGCCGACCTGGGGCGGCGGGCGCTGGCCGACGCGTACGAGGACGAGTCGGCCGGAGACGGCTACGCGCCCGACACCGCGCTGATCAACTTCTACGACGGCCAGGCGAAGCTCGGTATGCACCAGGACAAGGACGAGCGGTCCGGCGCGCCCGTGGTGTCGCTGAGCGTCGGCGACACCTGCGTCTTCCGCTTCGGCAACACCGAGACCCGGGGTCGGCCGTACCAGGACGTCGAGCTGGCCTCGGGCGACCTGTTCGTCTTCGGCGGGCCGTCCCGGTTCGCCTACCACGCCGTGCCGAAGGTCTACCCGGGCACCGGCGACCCGGCCACCGGGCTGGCCTCGGGGCGGCTGAACGTCACGCTGCGCGTCACCGGCCTGGCCGACCCGGCTGACAGGCCCGGGCTGACGGGCCCGGACTGACTGGCCCGGCCCGGCCGGGGAGGAGGCCGGGCCGGGCGCGGCGGCCGGTGGCACGCGGCGCTCCGGGCCCGGCGCGGCACGGCTCAGCCGGTGGGGCAGCTTCCCGTGTACGCCGAGACCTCGGCGTCCGGCTGCGGGCCCGGGCACAGGAACTGGTCGTAGCGGGTGTCGTTGTCCACGAACCGCTTCAGCCAGGACAGGGCGTACTCCCCGATCACCGGGTTGGGGCGGATCGGGACCAGGTGGTCGGCGCCCTTCAGCTCGATGTACGCCTTCTCCGGTGCGGCGCTCAGGCTGTTGAAGAACGGCTTGGCGTGCGCGGCGGGCGAGGCGCGGGTGTCGTCCTGGGCGCCGACGATCATGGTCGGGACCTTCACGCCGGACCACTTCTTGTGCGTGTGCCACGGGGTGAGCGGCACGGCCGCCTTCAGCGACGGGCGCAGCTGGGCGGCCCGCAGCGAGNTCAGCGACGGGCGCAGCTGGGCGGCCCGCAGCGAGCCGCCGCCGCCCATGGAGTGCCCGGCGACGGCGAGCCGGCCGGGGTCGACCCGGCCGCGGACCGGGCTGCGCTTGGTGACGTAGTCGAGCGCGGCCAGCAGCTCGCGGGCGCGGGTGTCCGGCTGGTCGTAGAGCGTGAAGGTCTTGATGGTGATGACGACGAAGCCGTTCGAGGCCAGCTTGGGTCCGTACCAGGCGATGGACGACTCCGGCCCGGTGAAGCCGGGGCTGACGGCGACGCCGCCGAGCTTGTCCGGGCCGGCGTCGGTCGGGTAGTAGATCGTGCCGCCGCCGAAGCCGGAGGCGTGGGAGACCGGGACCTTCTCGACCGTGAACGGGCCGGCCTCGGCGCGCACGCTCTCCACCGTCGGATCCGGGCCGAGCCGGTGCTCCGTCCCGGCCGCGGTCGCGGTGACGGCCGTCTGCCCGGCCGTGCCCGCCGAGGCGTCCGGAGCGGCGACGGCGCCGCCGAGCACGCCGCCGGCCAGGGCCAGGGAGCACAGCAGGGCGACGCGGGACGTGCGGGTGCCTCCGCTGCGGTGTCTGCCGCCGATGAGCATGGGGGACTCCTCTGTTGGGGCGGGCGGGAAGCTGGTTGCGCGAGTGTGGCAGCGGCGCAGAGCGGGCGGGAGGGGCTGGGCGAAGGTCTGTGCAGGGCACAAAGAAGCGCCGAAAAGTTTCGGCGTCGTAACAAGGCGCCGGGTCAGGGGGCCGTGCCCAGGGGGCCGTAACAAGGGCGCCGGAACGATGCGGAGGCGGATCCCACCGGAGGCGACCGGGCCCCGGCCTCGGCCCCTGGCCTGGCCTCTGGCCCCGGCCCTGGTCCTGGCCCCCGGCCCCTGGCCCCTGGCCCCTGGCCTCGGCCCTGGTCCTGGCCCCCGGCCTTGGCCCCGGCTCTGGCCCTGGCCCCGGCCCCGGCCCCGGCTCGGTCCGGGAGCCCGGACCAGCCCCGCCCGGCCCCCGCGCCAGCCCGTGCACCGGCTCCCGCCCCGCCCCCGCGCCAGCGCCCGCTCCCCGGCCCGCCGTGCCCCCGGAGAGCCCCGCAGCCACAGGCCTGACCATAAAAGGGCGATTTACGGTGATGTCCCGCATATAGTGATGAGAGACTGTTTACGGATTTACCGGGCCCGCCGGGGCCCTCCTGTCGAAGGGCCCCGAGCGAGCGCCGCGCCGTACGGGCGTACCCGGGCCGTACGTACGGCGTCCGCGGACCCCGCGCGGGAACGCGACAACAACGAGACGCGACCACAGAACGCGGCCACACGACGCAACCGCACGACGCAACCGCACGAGGCGCGACGACGAGGCGCAACCGCAGCAAGACGCAACCGCTACAAGACGCGACGAGGACACAGCGAGACAACTACAAGCCGCGGCGAGCAGGCGCGGCGACCAGGCCCGGCGCCGCGCGGGCGCGGAGCGCTCCCGCTCCCGGGCCGATCGGAGGGCGATGACGGTCGTGAACGGCAGGCGCGGCCCCGGCTCGCACGGGCTTCCGGAGCCCGCGCGCGCCGGGCGGCTGCGGCTGCTCGCGGCCATGGACGACAGCCCCGGCGACCGGGACGTGCTGCTGTCCGGCCTCCAGCAGGCCACGGCCGGTCTCGGCGGCCTGGGCGGCATGGCCCACCTGCACACCGGCAGCCAGGACCGCCCGCTGCGGCTGGTGGCCAGCGTCGGGCTGCCGCGCGCCTTCACCGAGGCGTGGCGGGACATCCTCGCGGACGGCCCGGCCGCCCCGGCCCGTGCCGTCCGGGGCGGCGGGCCGGTGTGGCTGCCCGCGGTCGTCACGCCGCCGCAGCGGTTCCGCCGGGAGCCGCCCGCCGTCGATCCCGGCCTGCTGCCCGCGGGCACGGGCCTGGCGGCCGCGCCGCTGCCCGGCCCGGACGGCACGCTCGGCTCGCTGTCGGTGCTCACCGCGCCGTACCACGAGCCGGAGCCCGAGGAGCAGGAGTTCCTGGCGGAGGTGGCCCGGTGGGTGGCCGGCCGGCTGCGGCTGGCCGCCCCCGACCGCGGCCCCGGCACCGGCCCCGAGGACCCGGCCTCCGCCCTGGTCGCCGGGCCGGACGCCGGCCGGCGCGAGCGGCAGACGCTGCACTCGGCGGCCGTCGAGGTGTGGGAGTGGGACCTGCGCACCGGCGAGCTGACCGTCAACGAGCCGTTCCGGGAGCTGTTCGGCCACCTGGCCCCGGAGGCGCTGGCGGGCCGGATCGACAGCTGGGTCGACGCCATCCACCCCGAGGACCTGCCCTGGGTGCTGGCCGAGGTGGACACCGGTATCCGTACGCGCGGGAAGTACGAGGTCGAGCACCGGGTGCGGCGGGCGGACGGCACGTACGGCTGGGTGCGGGTGCGCGGCCGGGTGATCCGCGAGGGCGGCGAGCCGGTCCGGGTGATCGGCACCCTGTGGGACACCACCGAGACGCACGCCGCCCTGGAGTCGGTCGGCCGCGCCCTGCGGCACATGGACGACGGCTTCCTGGCCCTGGACGCCCAGGGGCGCGTCGGCTTCGTGAACCTGGCGGCCGAGCGGCTGCTGGGCTCTCCGCACGACCTGGCCGGGCGCCCGCTGTGGGAGGTGCCCGCCCTACGGGACGTACCGGGCCTGGCGGAGCGGTGCCGGCGGGCGGCGGCCACCGGCGAGACCACCGGGTTCGACATGCCCTGGCCGGACGGCGACCGCTGGTACCACCTGCGCGTGGTGCCCGTACCCGACGGCCTGACCCTGTACGTCACCGACATCACCGAGCGGCGCCGCCGCGAGGCCGCCGACCGGGCCGCCGCCGAGCGCACCGCCCTGGTCGGCCAGGTCACCCGCGCCCTCGCCGAGGCGGTCACCGCGCAGGACGTGGTGGCCGCCGTGGCCGACAGCATCCTGCCGTTCCTGGGCGCCGGCGGCATCGTCGTCGCCACCATCGAGCACGGCCGTATGAACGTCATCGGCGCCGTCGGCTACGACTCCGGCTACCTCCAGCGCCTGCACGGCTCGCCCGTCGCCCTCGACTCCCCGGTCGGCGAGGCGCTGCGCACCCGCACCCCCCGGTTCTTCCGGTCCACCGCGGAGCTGATCGGCGACTACCCGGAGGCCCTGCCGATCGACGCGACGAAGAGCGCGCGCATGTTCCTGCCGCTGGTCGCCTCGGGGCGGGCGGTCGGGTCCGCGATCGTGTCCTTCGACGGCCCGCGCGAGCTGAGCGAGGACGAGCGGACCCTGCTCACCGCGCTCAGCGGCCTGATCGCGCAGGCCCTGGAGCGCGCCGCCCTGTACGACGCGGCCACCAGCCGCGCACACCAGCTCCAGCGCGCCCTGCTGCCGCGCGTGCTGCCCGCGCTGCCCGCGGTCACCGCCGCCGCCCGCTACCTGCCCGCCGCGCGCGGCACGGAGGTCGGCCGCGACTGGTACGACGTCATCCCGCTGTCGGCGGACCGGGTGGCCCTGGTCATCGGGGACGTGATGGGCCACGGCATGTCCGAGGCGGCGACCATGGGCCGGCTGCGCACGGCCGTACGTACCCTGTCCGACCTGGAGCTGTCCCCC
>NZ_JAVSCF010000322.1:0-6262 GCF_031932565.1 Streptomyces sp. B1866 | reverse complement strand
CTCCGGCGCGCGGGGCGGCGCCCGCCCCGGTGGACGCTTCGGCGCTGGACCCGGCCGCGCCCGCGGCGGCGGCCGAGGCCGGTACGCCCCCGGCGAGCAGGGCCGCCACGGCGACCAGCGCGCCGACCGCGACGGTCTGCCGACGCGGCCGGGAGGGGCGGAGGGGGGTTCGTCTCACACTGACTCCTTCTGCGGTGGCCGCGGCGGGTGGCGCGGCCGGGTGCGCCCCGGCGGCCTGGTGCCGTCCGGGTACGGCGAAGCGGAGGTGCGCGTGGTGGGGGGCGGCGCGTACGGGTGTGCGCGCCGGGACTGCCGTGCGGCGCCGCAGCCGGCGCGGCGAGCGGGCGGGCCGGGCGGCCTCGGTGGTGGGAAGAGTCCCACTGTTGGATTGTTCCTGTCAGGAGCGCGTCAAAACGTGGCCGAAAAGCGGCTACGGCGCCCACCGCCGCCTGACGCGCGGGGGATCGCGGCCGGGGCTCTCGGCGGTGCGCGCCGGGTCAGACCAGGCTGCCGCGCCACGCCTCGTGCAGCGCGGCGAAGCGGCCGGTGCCCGCGGTCAGTTCGGCCGGGGAGCCGTCCTCCACCACCCGGCCGTCCGCCATCACCAGCACCCGGTCGGCGATCTCCACCGTCGACAGCCGGTGCGCGATGACCACGGCCGTACGGCCCCGCAGGACCGTGCGCATGGCCCGCTGCACGGCCCGCTCGCCCGGGATGTCGAGCGAGGACGTGGCCTCGTCCAGGATCAGCACCGTTCCTAAACAGTGTCCAGGAGTGACATTTGCTGCCAACTCCCGGAACTGCGCGCATCCCGAACGGTGTTGGATGCGCTGGTCTCCCGCGTTCGCTGTGTCCCTGTCCGGCTGCGTGCATCGTGTGCACGCTCCGTGACGGGTGGGCGGGTTCCCTCACGCCCTCGTGGGCCTGGTCCGGCCTGGGCGGTCCGATGCCCCGCAGCATCGCTCTGGTGCTGCGGGGGCGGTGCCGTCCGTCGCCGGATCGGGTGCCCGAGGGCGCGTCGCCCGATCGCGATGCCAGCGGCATCGTGACGGGACATCTTTCGTTTCTTCGAGGTGAGGGGCTTCTTCCAGTGCTGGTCGCCCCACATCGACGTGTACGCCGGGTCCACGGCAACGATCGACAGGCCGTGTGCGGATGCCATGGACACAAGCCGGGCCTTGAGCTTGCCGGTGGGGATGCCGGAGATGAGCTGCCGGAAGCGCTTACGTCTGCCGTGCTTCTCGCGGGTCTTCTCGGCGGCGAAGTCCAGGTTCTCCAGGCCGATGGCTTTGGCGCCGCACCGGTCGGCCCAATGCAGCAACCGGCTGATGGCGTGCCGGACCTGGGCGTCACGGTGGTCTGCGCTGCCGGACAGGTCGTAGAAGAACCGTTTGGGGTCGCCGACCGGGTTGCCGTGCCGGTCGAGCCGGTAGGCGGCGAAGTGGTCGGCGTTGGTGTCCACGCCGACCATGCCCTCAGACCGCGCCGTGTGAAGCGGGATCGTCTGGACAACGGGCCGTGTCCACGACGCTGTCAGGTACCAGCGGCCCCGCTCCACGTCCAGGTGGATACGGTAGGCCACGGCCCGGTTGTCTTCGATCCGGTCGCGCCACTCGGATCCCCGGTGCTGGAACTGCACGCGGGTGGCGAGGACGTACCGGCCGTGCTTGCTGTTGGCCACGTGGGCGAGCGGGGCGGGCAGCTTGATGCTGACCTCGCCATCCGGCGTGACGCGGATGGTCTCGTTGCCGAAGCGTTTGCCGGACTCGCCGTCGGCGGCGAGGAACCACCGTTCGGCTTCCCACCGCTCACGCCACTGCTCGGCGGTGAGCTGGGCGGCTTCGAGGTTGTGACGGTTGTTGAGGAGGCGTCGGCCGCCGCGCGCGACGTGCACGACACCGGCCTCGCGCTCAGCGCGGGCCACGTCCAGGCGGTGTTCCAGGGTCGTCAGACGGCGGGACTTCTGGAACCACTCGCCCCGACTGCGGTATCCGCCGGGTGCCCGCCTGGTGCCCTTCTCCCTGATCGGCTGGGAGAGGCGGTGCATCAGCGTCCGCACACCGGCCTCAAGCCCTTGGATGTGGGCGAGCTGACAGCGGCGGGACAGCGCCCACTGATCGTGAGTGGCCTTCGTGATCGAACCGGCCCACCGGGACGAGGAGCCGGCCGTCAGGCCCTGCTTTCGGGCGGCCCACGTGTCGCTGCTGTGGTCCAGGCCGTCAGCGCAGCGGTTCTTGAGGTCCAGCGAGGCGAGGCGTCCGAGGTGTTCACCGACCAGCCGCAACACCTTGTCGTCCACGTCGGTGAGGTGCTTGAGGCGGTCGCGTATCGCCACCCCGGACGGCCCGAGCGCGACGAACGGCGCGTCGATGGTGCGGAGCTGCTTCTTCTTGGGTTCACTCATCGGCAGCCGCCGCTTCGAGAGCCTTCCTCGCCCGGTTCTTCGCCGACCGACGGCCGTACAGGCGGGCGCAGAACGACGTCAGCACCTCCACCATGTCTCGGACCAGGTCGTCTTCGACTTCGCCGTCGTCAAGGACGACGAGTCGGCGACCAGTCGCGGACAGCGCGGCCTCGATCAACTCCACGTTCATCCGGCCGAGGCGGTCTTTGTGCTCGACCACGACCGTGGTCACCGCCGGGTCGGCCAGCAGTCGCCTCGCCTTCGCGCGGCAGCCGTTCATGCCCGAGGCGATCTCGGATTCGATCCGCACGACCTTCTGCCCGGCCTTCGCCGCCCATGCCGACAGGCGAGCGGTCTGCCGCTCCAGGTCCAGCTTCTGATCGTGCGAGGAGACGTGGGCATACAGACCTACACCACCGGTCACGGAGGGTGAGGTGTTCACGTCGATGTTCACCAGGATCGTGCGCGGTCCCACGCGTTCCGCAGGTACCGGCAATGTGCCCTCACGGAACCAGCGATACGCGGTACGCGGGGCAATCCCCTGCGCGCGTGCCCATTGCGTCAGGTTCATGCGCAAGATCGTACAACACTCGTGACACCTAAAGGACACTCATGGACACTTATGCGGGAGCAGTTTCTGACCCCCGGGTCGGCGAGCAGCGCGCGGGGCGTACGGCTGCGGGGGGTCGGCTGTAGCGGGCATCAGTGAGCTTCTTCGGCTTGGTCGCCGATCGGGTGACGATCCAGGGTGCGTAACAGGCGAGGCCCGCAGGCTGTTGGTCGAGATGTCTGACGTCTCAACCGATCAGCCTGGGGGCCTCGGTGGTCACTTATCCTGCCAGCCTCGACCTGCCGCACGCGCTCGTGGAGTGGGTCACGATGCTCATCGTCACCCGTGAGGGTGACCGGCGGTGCAAGCTGCGCCCGGCGCATCGCGCGATGGTGGCGCTGGTCTACCTGCGCGAACATCTCACGCTGGCGAAGATCGCCGCAGGCTTCGCCATCAGCGAGTCCATCGCCCACGCCTACACCACCGAGGTCATCGGCCTGCTCGCCGAGCGCGCGCCGGGACTGCTGAAAGTCCTCCGGGAGGCCGATCCGGATTCCGTCCTGGTGGACGGCACACTCGCAGAGTGCGACCGGGTGGGCGACGGGCGGGCGGATTACTCCGCCAAGCACCGCCGGCACGGCGTGAACGTGCAAGCCGTCACCGACCCGGACGGCCGCTTGCTGTGGCTCTCGCCCGCACTGCCGGGCCGCACCCACGATCTGACCGTGGCCCGCACCCACCGGATCATCCGGATCTGCGCACGTTAAGGCGTTCCCATCCTGGCTGACCTCGCCTACCAGGGCGGAGGTTCCTGGGTGACCACCGGCATCAAACGCCGGCCCCGCCAGGACCTCACACCTACCGAAAGAACCGTCAACCGGGCGCTGGCCCGCACCCGTGCTCCGGTCGAGCGCGGCGTCGGCCGCCTGAAGACATGGCACATCTTCCGTCACGCCCGGTGCAGCCCGAACCGCATGACGTCAATCGCCAAAGCCATCCTCACCCTGGAGCGGCACCGCTGAAGAGGCTCAGTGGCGAGACTACGGGCCGCCACTGACAACTCTCACTCGGTTTTCTGTCCTCGGCCCGTGGGCGGAAGGGCCCTCAGCACCCAGACCGAGGTCCCGGGCAGGGTCACCCGCGCGCCCGCGCGCAGCCGCGTGCCGCACGGTTCTCCCCGGTCCTCCTGGTCCTCGCGCGAGGTGTCCACCAGCAGCTCGTACTCCCCGGCCCACGGCGGGGGCGGCAGCGTGCACTCCACGGCCGGCTCCTCGGCGTGCAGCAGCACCAGGAAGCTGTCGTCGGTGACGCGGCGGCCGCGCTCGTCGCGCTGTGGGATGTCGCGGCCGGACAGGAACATGCCCAGGGTGGCCGTGGGCGCGAACCAGTCGCCCTCCGTCATCTCCGTCCCGCGCGGGGTGAACCAGGCCACGTCCCGCAGCCCGCCCGGGGCCAGCGCCCGGCCGGTGAAGAAGTCCCGGCGCCGGAAGACCGGGTGGGCGCGGCGCAGCGCGATCAGCCGGGCGGCGAGGTCGGCCACGGAAGCCCAGCCGGGGTCCTCGCGCAGCGACCAGTCGACCCAGGTGGTCTCGTCGTCGTGGCAGTACGCGTTGTTGTTGCCGCCCTGCGTGCGGCCCATCTCGTCGCCCGCGACCAGCATCGGCACGCCCGTGGACACCAGCAGGGTGGTGAGCAGGTTGCGCACCTGGCGGCGGCGCCGCGCGGCCACCGCCGGGTCGCCGGTCTCGCCCTCCACGCCGCAGTTGGCGGAGCGGTTGTCGTCGGTGCCGTCGCGGTTGTCCTCGCCGTTGGCCTCGTTGTGCTTGCGCTCGTAGCTGACCAGGTCGCGGAGGGTGAAGCCGTCGTGCGCGGTGACGAAGTTGACCGAGGCCGACGGGCCGCGGCCGCTCCACGCGTACAGGTCGCTGGAGCCGGACAGCCGGTAGCCCAGGTCCCGTACGTCCGGCAGCGCGCCGCGCCAGAAGTCGCGCGCCGCGTCGCGGTAGCGGTCGTTCCACTCGGCCCAGGGCGGCGGGAAGCCGCCGACCTGGTAGCCGTCGGGGCCGACGTCCCACGGCTCGGCGATCAGCTTCACGCCGCGCAGCACCGGGTCCTGGGCGATGGCGGCCGGCAGCGGGCCGTGCACGTCCACCTCGTCGTGCGCGGTCCGCGCGAGCGCGGTGGCCAGGTCGAAGCGGAAGCCGTCGACGCCCATCTCGGTCACCCAGTAGCGCAGCGAGTCCGTGATCAGCCGCAGCGCGGCCGGCCGCGCCGCGTGCACGGTGTTGCCGCAGCCGGTGGTGTCGGCGTAGCGCCGGGCGTCCTCGCGCAGGTGGTAGTAGCCGCGGTTGTCGATGCCGCGCAGGGACAGCGTGGGCCCCAGCTCGCCGCCCTCGGCGGTGTGGTTGTAGACGACGTCCAGGATCACCTCGATCCCGGCCGCGTGCAGCGCCCGCACCATGCGGCGGAACTCCACGGCCTGCCGGCCGCGGGTGCCGGAGGCCGCGTACCCGGCGTGCGGGGCGAAGTAGCCGACCGTGTTGTAGCCCCAGTAGTTGCGCAGGCCCCGGCGCAGCAGGTGCTCCTCGTGCGCGAACTGGTGCACCGGCAGCAGCTCCACGGCCGTCACGCCCAGGCGCGTCAGGTGCTCGACGGCCGCCGGGTGCGCCAGGCCCGCGTACGTGCCGCGCAGCGGCTCGGGCACGCCGGGGTGGCGCATGGTGAAGCCGCGCACGTGCAGCTCGTAGACCACCGAGTCGGCCCACGGCGTGCCCGGCCGGCGGTCGCCCGCGCCCGCCGCGCGCAGCCCGTCGGGCCCGTCGTCGTCGACGACCACGCCCTTGGGCACGAACGGCGCGGAGTCGCGGTCGTCGCGGACGGTGTCGGCGATGTGCCGCTCCGGCCAGTCGCGCACGTGCCCGTAGACCTCGGGCGGCAGCCGGTAGTCGCCGTCCACCGCACGCGCGTACGGATCGAGCAGCAGCTTGGCCGGGTTCCACCGGGCGCCGGTCCAGGGGTCCCAGCGGCCGTGCACGCGGTAGCCGTAACGCTGCCCGGGCCGCACGCCGGGCAGGAAGCCGTGCCAGACCTCGTCGGTCAGCTCGGTCAGCGGGTGGCGGGCCTCGGTCCCGTCGTCGGCGAACAGGCACACCTCGACGGCCTCGGCGCCGCCCGCCCACAGCGCGAAGTTCACCCCCGGCTCGCCGCCGGGCCCGGCCACCGCCCGCCCGCCCAGCGGGTGCGGGCTGCCGGGCCACGCGGGCTCGGCGGCCACGGAGCGGCCCGCCTCCCGGCCGCCGCGCGGGGCG